>CAMLKQ010000079.1 GCA_946480585.1 uncultured Kangiella sp. | reverse complement strand
CCGGCACGCCGATCAGCACCAGCAGGCGCAGGCCCCAATCCATGGTGCGGTTGAAATCGTCGGCATTCTCAACCGCGTGCTGTTTGGACAGGCTCGGCAGCACCACGGTCGCAATCGCGATACCGAAGATACCAAGCGGGAATTCCAGCAGCCGGTCGGCGTAGTACAGCCACGAGACACTTTTTTCCTGCAGGAAGCTGACAAACACCACGTCGAGCAGCAGGCTGATCTGGGTGACGGAGACCGCAAACATCGCCGGCACCATCAGCTTCAGAATCCGTTGCACACCCTCGTCTTTCCAGCCCCACTGCGGCTTCGGCAACAGGCCTTCCTTCCACAGGAACGGCAGGTTGAACAACAGCTGGACGAGACCGGCGGCGAAAATGGACCAGGCCAGCGCCATCGACTGCTGTTCCAGCCCCGGGGCGACCGCGACCGCGGCAATGATCTGGCAGATGCTGAGGAACACCGGGGTGATGGCCGGCACAGCAAACTTGCCGATGCTGTTCAGCACCGAGCCGGCGAACGCGGTCAGCGAAATGAACAGCAAATAAGGAAAGGTGATCTGCAGCAGCGTGGTCGCCAGCGCGAACTTGTCCGGGTCGCTGCGAAAGCCCGGTGCATAGACCGTCATCACCGCCGGCGCGGCGGCAATCACCACCACCGTCAGCACCAGCAGGATAAGACCCAACGTTCCGGAGACTTTGTTCAGCAGCGCCAGCACTTCTTCGCGCGAGCGCTTGGCCTCGTACTCGGCCAGCACCGGAATAAAGGCTTGCGAGAACGCGCCCTCGGCAAACAGCCGGCGCAGGAAATTGGGGATTTTCTGGGCGACGAAGAACAGGTCGGCGGCGACACCCGCGCCCAGCAGGTTGGCGACCACCACTTCGCGGGCCAGCCCGAGGATGCGGGAAATCAGCGTCATGGCACTGACGATGGTGCCGGATCGCAGCAAATGGCCCGCCATCAAAAATCCCCGTTCTAGTATCGGTGTTCGCGAAGCCGCGCATGGTAGCGCCGTGCCCGGTCGAGAGCCAGAAAATCCACGGCAATCTGCCGGTTTCAGCCGCATTCCATTTGACTTGGGCCAGTTTTTTGGGCATATTTCGCGCCCTTCCACGTGTGGAACCGAATTTCCGGTCGATTTACCGAGTTTCAGGAGTAGGACCTTGGCCAACATCAAGTCTGCCAAAAAGCGCGCCCGCCAGTCCGAACGCGCTCGCGAACTGAACGCTTCGCAGCGTTCGATGCTGCGTACGTACATCAAGAAAGTCATCAAGGCCATCGAGGCCGGTGACAAGGCTGCCGCTCAAGCCGCTTTCACCACCGCTCAGCCGGTGATCGACAGCGCCGCTGGCAAAGGTCTGATTCACGCCAACAAGGCCGCTCGTCACAAGAGCCGTCTGTCGGCTCGCGTCAAGGCCATGGCCTAATCCCTTACCGGATTACGCAAAAAACCCGGCTCAGGCCGGGTTTTTTGTTGTCTGCATTTTGTCGTTGGTAACGATGTGATCCGCCGCGCTGTGGCCAAAACAAAGACGCCCATCGATTGATGGGCGTCTTTGTTTGAAGCGAAACGTCGTGATAGTGCGCTGATCAGCGACGCTCTTCTTCTTCGCTGTCGTCTTCGTCGATCTCATCATCATCAAAGTCTTCGTCAGCGTCGGCCTCATCGGCCCATTCGCCGTCGTCCCATTCCGGATCGTCCCACTCTTCAATTTCATCGGCGGTCGGGTCCGGCCGCTGACGCACTTCCCACGGGATCTCCTGGGCCGGAATGGCAGCACTCGCCTCTTCTTTCGGCAGGCTGTCGAGGTAGTCCATGATCTTGAAGCAGAGCTCTTCGGTGCCGGTCTTGTTGATGCCGGCAATCTTGAACACCGGGCCGGTCCAGCCAAGCCGATCGATGATGTCCTGGCAGCGCGCGTCGCGCTCTTCTTCCGGCACCAGATCGAGCTTGTTCAGCACCAGCCAGCGCGGCTTGTCGGCCAGCTGCGGGCTGAACTTGCCGAGTTCGTCGACAATCGCCTTGGCGTGATAAACCGGATCGGATTCATCGAGCGGTGCGATGTCGACCAGATGCAACAGCACCCGGCAACGCGACAGGTGCTTCAGGAACTTGATACCAAGGCCGGCGCCTTCAGCCGCGCCTTCGATCACACCCGGAATATCGGCGACAACAAAGCTTTTCTCGCCCTTGACCCGGACCACGCCCAGATTCGGGATCAGCGTGGTGAACGGATAATCCGCCACTTTCGGCTTGGCAGCCGACACGGCGCGAATAAAGGTGGACTTGCCGGCGTTCGGCAAACCCAGCAAACCGACATCGGCCAGCACTTGAATTTCCAGCCGTAACTCTCTGAGTTCGCCAGGTTTTCCTTTGGTGGTCTGACGCGGTGCCCGGTTAACAGACGACTTGAACCGGGTATTGCCGAGACCATGCCAGCCGCCTTTGGCGACCAACAGGCGCTGACCCGGGCGGGTCAGATCGCCAATCAGTTCTTGGGTAATGTCATCCATCACCCGGGTGCCGACCGGCACACGCAGCGTGATGTCTTCACCGCGATGGCCGGTGCAGTCGCGCGAGCCGCCGTTTTCACCGCGGCTGGCGTCGTAACGGCGGACATAGCGGTAATCGACCAGCGTGTTGACCGAGTCAGTCGCCTCCAGATAGACGTCGCCGCCATCGCCACCGTCACCGCCGTCCGGGCCGCCCCAGCGGACAAACTTCTCCTTGCGAAACGAGGCAACGCCGTTTCCGCCGTCGCCGGCTTTGACGGTGATGGTGACCTCATCAACAAACTTCATGACACATTCCTCAAGGACCGCAGCGGGGCTGGCGGGCAAATTCTAGTTTGGTCGCGCACAGTCGGCCAAACGGATGATTCAACAAAATTTCAGTCACTACCAAAAACAAAGCCCCGCAGTGCGGGGCCTTGTCGTACCAAACAGACCGATTAGTTCGGCTGCACGGTCACGTAACGGCGCATCGGCTTGCCTTTCTCAACGAAAGCCACCTTGCCATTGGTCAGCGCGAACAGTGTGTGGTCGCGACCCATACCAACGTTGTCACCGGCGTGGAACTCGGTGCCGCGCTGGCGAATGATGATGTTGCCGGCAACCACGTCCTGGCCACCGAACACTTTCACGCCCAGACGCTTGGAATGGGACTCACGACCGTTGCGGGAACTGGATACACCCTTCTTATGTGCCATTTGTCTCTACTCCTGCAACTTAGGCCTTGATGCCCGTAATCTTGACTTCAGTGAACCACTGACGGTGGCCCTGACGCTTCATGTGGTGCTTGCGACGGCGGAATTTCAGGATCCGCACCTTGTCGGCACGACCGTGATCAACGATTTCCGCGGTGACTTTGGCGCCGGCAACGAGCGGCTGGCCAATTTTCAGATCGCCGTCTTTGGCGACCATCAGCACCTGGTCGAACTCGATAGTTGCGCCAGTGGCGCCTTCGAGCAGTTCGAGGCGAAGCACTTCGCCTTCTTGCACGCGGTGTTGCTTACCACCGCTGATGATGACTGCGTACATGTTGACTCCAATCTTTTTGTATCTGGGGCCTCTAACAGGCGGCTTCGGCCAACGGCCAAAACACTTGGGAGCCCGCGAGGGGCGCGAATTCTAGCCAAAAGCCATGCTGCGCCGCAAGCCAAATCCGGCTTTTCGGCGGGAAAAGCGGCCTTAAATGCGCCAATCTGACCCGTACCGGTCACCCTGCTCCGCCAGCCATGGTGTTGGCCAATCGCCAGCTGCCGCCGTTTTCGGCCACTTTTTCGCCACTTCTCTGCCAATTTGCCGGCTTTTCAGCGCCAACTTGCAGGACGCGGCGCTGGTCACTAGCATGGCGCCACTTTCTGTTCCCTCTTCCCGCCCGGACCCTTCCGGGTCTGCCGACAGGCTGATTGCATGGATATCAATGACGTACGCGTGCTGGTCAAGGACGACATGGCCGCCACCGACGCGCTGATTCTGCGCCGGCTCCAATCCGATGTTGTACTCGTAAACCAGATTGGCCACTACATCATCAATAGCGGCGGCAAGCGGCTCCGGCCCATGCTACTGCTGCTGGCTGCCCGCGGCCTCGGCTATCAGGGCCAGCACCATCACACGCTGGCGGCGGTGATCGAGTTCATCCACACCGCCACGCTGTTGCATGACGACGTGGTCGATGCCTCGGACATGCGCCGCGGCCGCCAGACCGCCAACGCCATGTTCGGCAACGAAGCCGCGGTGCTAGTCGGTGACTACCTGTATTCGCGCGCCTTCCAGATGATGGTCGATGTCGGCCTGATGCGAGTCATGGACATCCTGTCGACCACCACCAACCAGATCGCCGAAGGCGAAGTGCTGCAGCTGATGAACATCGGCGACCCGGAGGTGACGGTCGAGCGCTATTTGCAGGTCATCCACGCCAAAACCGCCATCCTGTTCGAGGCGGCGACCCGGCTTGCTGCCGTGCTGGCCGGCGCCAGCAAGGAAGAGGAAGAGGCACTCGCCACTTACGGTCTTGAGCTCGGAGTGGCGTTCCAGTTGGTCGACGATGCGCTCGACTACGCCGGCGACAGTGGCGAGCTTGGCAAAAACGTTGGCGACGATTTGGCCGAAGGCAAACCGACATTGCCGCTGTTGCACGCCATGGCTCACGGCACGTCGGAACAGGCGGCGATGATCCGTGCCGCCATCGAAAACGGCGGCAGCGAAAACCTGATTCCCATCCAGCAGGCAATGAAAGAAACCGGCGCAATTGAAGAGACTTTCGCTGCCGCGCAAAAAGCCGTTGCAAAAGCGAAAGAGGTTTTGCAGAATATGCGGCCTTCGCCCTGGCGCGAGGCGCTGATGACGGTAGCCGATTACGCAGTAAGCCGTCGCAGCTGAGGTTTTTTCCCGGAAAACCTTAGAAGTTGCAGTACAGTCGGAGTGTAGCTCAGCTTGGTAGAGCACCACGTTCGGGACGTGGGGGTCGTAGGTTCGAATCCTGTCACTCCGACCAAATTCTTTGCAGTACATTGGCAGTTCTTGGAACGCTCTTGTCTGTGCACGATAGCCACCGTCCCCGGTGGCTGTTTTGTTTCTGGGGTAGGCGTTTGCCGCGGGCGCCCCATCCCGTCCCGCACATTTCCTTTTCACGAACGCATCGCTAGCAGGTTGCCGCGCGCAGGCATTCACCTTCGCAACCGCATTTGCCTGACGAGGAGTTTCGTACCGTGTCGGTAAACAGCGACCTGCTGCACAGCTATCGGCAAAGCCGCTATCGGATGCAATTACCGACCGGCGACTGCGAGCTGTTGATCGGCATGCCGAGCCGGCTACTGGACGATTACCTGCGCAGCATGGCCTGCACTGACGCCTGTTTTGTCAGCGCACACAATCCGCGTTCCCATCGCTTGCCACCGGCACTGAATCGAAGCCGTCACGCGGCACTGGAACAGTTGTTAAAAGCGCGTCGTCAGCGCTATTGCGAAGGCGTCGGCTACGCCACCGACACGATGTCACCCTGGCCGGCCGAACCCGGCTTTCTGGTACTCGATTGCGGGCGCGAACTCGCCGCGGCATTGGGCCGCCTGTTCGGGCAAAACGCCGTGCTGGTGATGCACTGTGGCAAACCGGTTGAGCTGCTCTGCTGCACGGCGGCGGCTAGTGGCGAAAAAAGTTCCCGGCAATAGTGCCAAATGGCGCGCATTTTTTCGCCACACGTCTTAATCAACACTTAAGTTGCCGAGCCGGACACTGACTCCATCCTGAGGGTGGAGCCGTACTCATGTCTGTCAACGCCGTATTGCAAGCTTGCCCGCCTCGCGCGGTGTCCGGGCCGCTGCAGTTTGCCATTTACCCCCATTCGCATCCGCAGCGGGCCGCGATTGAGCAGTTTGTCCGGACCGGCTTTGCCCGCGCCTATGACGCACGCATCAGCTCGTTCATGCCCACTTTGTTCGGTTTGCATGACGCCAGTGGCCAATTGGTTGCCGCTGCCGGTTGCCGACCGGCGGCCGATCAGACGCTGTTTCTGGAACAGTATCTCGATGCGCCGGTGGAGCAACTGGTTCAGCACCACATCGATCCGGCCTTGCAGCGTCGCGACATCGTTGAAGTCGGCAATCTGGTCGGCGAAACCGCAGGTGCGACACGCGTTCTGATTGGCGCCATCGGCCGCTGGCTCGGTCACGCGGGTTATCGCGCCGTGACCTGCAACGTCACCAACACGGTGGCCAATGCGTTTCGCAAACACGGTATTCCGCTCGCGCCACTGGTGGCCGCCGACAAGACACGGCTGGGCGCTGCCGCGGCCGATTGGGGTCGGTACTACGACCAACCCTGCACGGTGATGGCTGCGCTGGTGCCCGCCGCCTTCCGGAGTCAATCGGCATGAATGTTCTGGCACGATTGACGGAGCTGGCACTGCGCCGACCGGACCAGATTGCGTTGCAAGATGGCCAGCACACGCTGAGCTATCAAGCCTTGCTGACGCACGTTCTGGACGCCGAGCAATGGCTGCGCGCGCAGCCGATCAAGCGGCTCGCGATTCAGCTCGATAACAGCGTCAGTTTTGTGCTCTGGGATCTGGCAGCACAGCTTGCTGGTGTGGTCTGCGTTCCGATGCCACTGTTTTTCACCGCCAGCCAGCAACAGCATGTGCTGACCAGCGCCGGTATCGATCTGCTGCTGACGCCGGCGCAGCTTGGCGCCGCCATGGGCGAGCCCATCGCATTGCCGCCCCACTCCGCACTCGCAAGCGGCGTCACCGGTTATCGCCTCACGCCGACGCACGTGCCGGCATTGCCTGCTGGCACCAGCAAGATCACGTTCACCTCCGGCACCACCGGTGCGCCGAAAGGCGTCTGCCTGAGTGCGGCCAATCAATGGCAAGTCGCGCAATCGCTGCAAGCGATCGCCAGCACACTGGCCATCCACACCCATCTCAGTGTGCTGCCGCTGGCGGTGCTGCTGGAAAACGTCGCCGGCGTTTATACCGCGCTGCTGAGTGGTGCTCGCGTGGTGCTTCCGCCGCTGAGCGAAGTCGGTTTGCGTGGCAGCAGCCAATTTGAACCGGTAGCCTTGCTCGCAAGCATCAAACGATTTGAAGCGAACAGCATCATCCTTCTGCCGCAAATGTTGAGCAGCCTGCTCGATCAACTCGGCCAACACGGCGCGGATGCACAACTCGAGACCCTGCGTTTCGCAGCCGTCGGTGGTGCCCGCGTCGCGCCGGAATTGCTGGCCCGTGCCGATGCCTGCAACGTGCCGGTCTACGAAGGTTATGGCCTGTCTGAGTGTGCGTCCGTGGTTGCATTGAATGCGCCCGGCGCGCGCCGCGCCGGCACTGTTGGCAAGCCGCTGCCACATGTGCGCATCAGCCGCGCCGACGATGGCGAACTCTGCGTGCACGGCAATGCCTTTCTCGGTTACCTCGGTGGCACCGCAACTTCCGCTGACGCGTCCATTGCAACCGGCGATCTCGGCGATTTTGATGCCGATGGCTTTCTGCATATCCAGGGCCGCAAGAAAAACCTGTTGATCACCAGCTTCGGCCGCAACGTGTCACCGGAATGGCCGGAAAGCGAATTGCTGGCCGAGCCGGACATTCTGCAAGCGAGTGTGTTTGGCGACGGCAAGCCGGCGCTGTCGGCGGTGATCGTGCCGCGCCCCGGCGTCAATCTGACTGCCATTGATGCAGCCGTTGCTCGCGTCAATCGACGGCTGCCGGATTACGCCCGCCTGCAGGCAATCGTGATCAGCGCTGAGGGCTTTCGCCCGGACAATGGTTTGCTCACCAGCAACGGCCGGCCGAAGCGCGATGCAATTTGGCAACGCTATGGCGAGACATTGAACGCCCGCTATCACGAACGCCAGTCAGCACAGACCAACGTGCCAGCGCTCGCCCTTTCTTCTACGTGTTGAACGAGGTACTCAAGATGTCATTTTATGATCAGCTGCAACACGCCACCGCCGATGCGCGGGCGCATCTGCTGACCGCACCGGTCATTCAGCAGACGCTGGCCGGCCACATCAGCCTGCCGACCTACATCGCCTTTTTGACCGAAGCCTATCACCACGTCAAACACACCGTGCCACTGATGATGGCAGTCGGTGCCCGGCTCGATGAGCAACATGGCTGGCTGCGCACCGCTGCTGCCGAATACATCGAAGAGGAAATCGGCCACGAGGAGTGGATTCTGAACGACATTCGCGCCTGCGGTGCCAACCCGGATGCGGTGCGCCATGGCACGCCGTCATTCGCAACCGAATTGATGGTGGCGTATGCCTATGACACCGTGCAGCGGCGCAACCCGGTCGGCTTCTTCGGCATGGTGCAAGTGCTCGAAGGCACCAGCATCGCGCTGGCGACGCAAGCGGCACACATCATCAAGGCCAAGTTGAATCTGCCGCAGCAAGCGTTTTCCTACCTGCTGTCGCACGGCTCGCTTGATCTGGAGCACGTCGAATTTTTCCGCGGCCTGATGAATCGCGTCGACGATCCTGCCGATCAAGCCGCGATCATCCACGCCGCCAATCGCTTCTACCAGCTTTACGGCGATGTGTTCCGCTCATTGCCGCTGCCCGGAGATCACACTCATGCCCATGCCGCCTGAATCACGCGTGTTGCTGACCGGCGCCACCGGCGGTATTGGCCAGGCCATCGCCCGCCAGCTGCTGGCGGCGGGTGTGAAGCTATTGTTGCAAGGTCGCGATGCGAACGCACTGGCGGCATTGCAGCAGCAGCTGGGCCAACCCAATGCCGTGCGAACGGTAGCGGCGGATTTGTGTGTCGCCGCTGATCGTGCCCGCATTGCCGATGCCGCCCGCCGCTTTCCCGGTGGCATCAATACCGTGATTCACAATGCCGGTTGGAACCAGTTCGGTTTGTTTGAAGAGCAATCGGTGCACAGCA
>CAMLKQ010000078.1 GCA_946480585.1 uncultured Kangiella sp. | reverse complement strand
TTCTTGTCTTTCAGCTCGCGCCATTCGCCGAGTTGCGAAAACACTTTTTCCTGGGCTTTTTCCCGGATCGAACAGGTGTTCAGCAGGATCACATCGGCGTCTGCCGGGTTATCGGTCGGCACCAATCCCTGGGCGTCCTTGAGCAAGTCTGCCATGCGTGACGAGTCGTACTCGTTCATCTGGCAGCCCCACGTCTTGATGAACAGCTTGCGCGGGGAAGAGGGCTTGTCGGCGGGTTGGCTCATACGGCGAATCGGGTACCGGAAAAAAGGGCGGCGATTTTACCACCAGCGCACCCGCTGTGGCCGGCCGATTACCGGGCCGTTCGGCAAAATCGGGACGGCGGTACCGCGCGGCAGCTCAACGCGGCCCGACCGGGTCCGGCGCCATGGCCTGCTCCGAGACCATTTCGGCCAGCGCCCGCTCGGCGCTGCGCCGGACCAGCTCGCCGGCGACATCGCGGAAGGCTTTCTTGATCAGCGCGGCTTTCTTCAGATCGTGATCGTCGGTGAACGGTAAGGCGTTGAGCTCGTCCAGCAGCTTCACGCTGCGCTGATCGAGCCAGACTTGCATCGTAGACATGCGTCACTCCCTTCAAAGGCCGGCAGCACGACGGTGACCCGTCGTCGCGGCCCTGATAGGAAGGTAGTCACTCACTCCCCATCCGGCAATGTGGAACTGGCACCTGCGCACAAGGCGCGCGACGCGCTAAGCTGCCGGCATGAACTACCTCGCCCACTGCTGCCTGGTGCCGCCGACTGCGCAAGCGCTGGCCGGCGCGCTGCTCGGCGATCTGATCCACGGCCCGGACCTGTCCGGCCTGCCGGCCGAGGTCGCCCGCTCGATCCGGCTGCACCGCGCCATCGATCGCTACACCGACAACCACCCCGACGTCGTCGCCGCCAAGAATCTGCTGCAACCGCCGTTGCGTCGGTACGCCGGCATCATCGTCGACGTGGCGTTTGATCATTTGCTGAGCCGCGCCTTCGCGCACTGGCATCCGGCCCAGCCGCTGCCCGCACTCGCCCAGGCGGTGTACGCGGCGATTGCCGAGTACCGGCTACTGGCGCCGGAGAAAACCCGGCTTCGGCTCGATTACATCGCCAGTCATCGACTGCTGGAGAAATACGGTCAGCCGGCGGCGATCAGCAAGGCGCTGACCGGCATCGGCAGCCGGTTCAAGCGTGACAATCCGCTGGCGGAGGCTGGTCCGGTGGCGATTGCTCTGCTGCCGGCGTGGCAGCCCATGTTTGAACAGTTTTACCCGGCGCTGGTGCAGTTTGCTGCCGCACAGTGGCAACAACTGGCGAGCGCCGAACTCAACGCAAATAAGGCGTAAGCAGCTGCAGCAGGCGCGCCAGACTGCCGCGCAGCCGGTTCAATTCGGCCAGCGCGAGCGCGCCGACGGTGGCGCGTGCGGTCGGCTCGGCCCAAGCGAGCCAACAGGCCGCGAGCGCGTCGGCGTCCGCGACTTCCTGCATGGCACCGGCGCGGCGAAAGCGGCGGCTCTGTGCCGCGAAATTGAAGGTGTGTGGTCCCTGTACAATCGGCAGCGCCAGCGCGGCCGGCTCGAGCAAATTGTGGCCACCGCGCGGCGCCAGCGAGCCGCCGACAAACGCGGCATCGGCTGCTGCGTAAAACGCCATCAGTTCGCCCATGCTGTCGCCAAGCAAGACGTCGGTTTGTTCGCTGACATCGTTGCGGCTACGCCGCGCCAGGGCAAAACCACGCGCGGCGATCAAGGCCGCAACCGCATCAAACCGTTCCGGATGCCGTGGCACCAGAATCAGCGCCGCCTCCGGTTGCGTGCGACGCAGTGTGGCAAATGCATCGAGCACCAATTCATCTTCACCGGCGTGCGTGCTGGCGGCAATCACGACATAGCGACGATGGGCAACGCCGGCTTCCAGCTGCGCCCGCAGCAACGCGCCAAGTTCGCGCTGGCTATCGCTGACGGTCACATCGGTCTTGATGCTGCCGGTGACGACAACCTTCTCCGCGGCGATACCGAGCCGGACAAAACGGCGGGCATCGCTACGTTCCTGCGCGGCAATCACGCTCAGATCCGCAAGCATGCCCCGGGTCAGCGTGCCGACCCGGGCATAGCCGCGCGCCGAGCGTTTCGACAAACGTGCGTTGACCAGCACCACCGGCACCTGCGCCGCGCGGCAACCGGCCAGCAGATTCGGCCACAATTCGGTTTCCATGATGAGACACAGGCGCGGCTGCAATTGGCGCAGGAAACGCGCCACCAGCCACGGCAGATCGTACGGACCGTAAACGTGCTGGACGCTGTCACCAAACGCCGCGCGCACCCGCTCGGAGCCGGTTGGCGTGGTCGTGGTGATCGTGATGGGCAGCTGCGGATACTGCTGCTGCAAGGCTTTGACCAACGGCACTGCCGCCAACGTTTCGCCAACCGATACCGCATGCAGCCAGATGCCGCCGGTCTTTAGCGCCGGCCAGCGGGCAAACCGCTCTCGCCAGCGCAGGCGGTAACCGGGATTGGCACGTCCCCGCCACCACAAGCGCAGCAGCACGAATGGCAGCAACAACAAGAACAGCAGCGTGTACAACCCGCGCATGGCGATCGGCAGCCGTGACCAAAATTGCCGCGCAGAATACCATAGCGCCGACAGCTCACCGATCCGGCGCCGCCCCGTAACCGGGGCCTGAAACAAGGAACCGTCGCCGATCACCACAGGACACACGCCGGCATGACGCACTGCCGTATTCGCCACGCCCTCGCGGCAACCGGGTTCAGCGCCCTGCTATTGGCCGGTATGGTTGGCGCCAACAGCGATTGTCCCGGGCTCGATTACGCCATCGCGCTGGTGAGTCAACAGCAACAACAGCGGCAAGCGTTTCAACTCGACAACGGCTTGCGGGTGATACTGCTGCCGGATGCCGAAGCCAGTACCGCTGCCGTCGTCACCACCATCGCGGTCGGTGCCGCCGATGAAACCGATGGCGAAACCGGTTACGCGCACTTGTTCGAACACCTGATGTTCCGCGGCAGCGCCACCTTGCCGGACGGCGCCTACACCAAACTCATCGAACAAGTCGGTGGCTGGTACAACGCGCAAACCCATTACGACTACACCAGCTATTACGCCACTGTGCCGGCCGACGCGCTGGCGCAGCTGATCTGGCAGGAAGCACAGCGCTTTCGCGCCCCGGCGCTGACCGCCACGACCGTGCGCAACGAGATCGCCACCGTGCGGGAAGAGATCGCGCTGCGGGTCGACAATGTGCCGTTTCTGCGCAGCGCCGCCGACCAACTGTTCCAGCGCTGGCAACATCCGCATTACGATCACCTGATCACCGGCAGCGACGCCGATCTGCTGGCGGCCACGCCAGTGCGTTTGCAGCAGTTCTATCAGCGCCATTATCGGCCCGAGCGTACCGTTCTGGTGGTCGCCGGCCGCTTTGATGCGGAAACCGTTCGGGCACAACTCGCCCGCGACTGGGCCGACTGGCATGGCGACGGTGGTGCTGCGGACGTGCGCGCCAAGCTCGACCACGCGAAACCGGTGTTTGCCAGCGAGCTCGTCGACAGTCGGTCGCCGTGGCCGGCGCTGGCGCTGTTCTGGCAAACGGTGCCGGACGATCACCCGGACGCCGCCGCCGTGCAGCTGTTGCGGCACTGGTTGCTGGAAGGCGAGCAGGGTTGGCTGCGACAACAGCTGCAAGAAAATGGCGAGCTGCTGCACAGCGTCGAAGTGCCACTGACGATGCCGCGCCTCGGCTTGCAAACCTTTCTCGCGGTGCCGCGTGCCGCGACCGCGTTGACCACACTTCAGGACAGTATCGAACGACTGCTGCGCGACGCCCCGGCAGCATTGCCCGATGCCGCCGCACTGTGCGAACTGAAAACCGCCGTGGCGCGCCGACGCGTCGCATTCAACGAACTGCCGTACGCCGTTGCCTATCGTGAAAGTCTCGATCAGGCGCTGTGGCAACAACCGTTGCTGCTGGCGGAATTGCAGCGTATGCGCGCGGTTGATCACGCCAAACTGCAGCGGGTGTTCCGCGAACAGTGGCTGGCCGGCCACGTCAGTTTGCGGCTATTGCCGCCGTGGCATATCCGGCTGGGCAAACGGTTGCTGGAGTGGCTGCCGCGCCGCTGGGCCGATGCGCTGGAGGCAAGCGCGCTATGAACCAACCGCTCGTCATGCCACACGCATTTTTCACCCCACAACAGCGTATCGCGCCAACAGCATCGTCGCGTACGGAGCTTCGTGTCAGCCAGTTTTTTATCCGCGACACAGTCAAAACGCGCGCTTGTTTTCCGAAGCAGATACTGACGATTCTGCTTTGCCTGCTGCTGGCCTCGGGTTGCGCCCAGCGCATTCCGGCCAGTCCGCTACAACCCGCGCAAATCCTGCCGCCGCTGCAATTGCCAACAGCGCCCGTCGTCACTGACTTTTCCACGCTGAATTTGCCGGCGGCCACGTTCCAGCAACTCGACAACGGCATCCGCATCGGCGCCTTTGCCAGTGCGCGGGCGCCGTATGTGCAGATGCAGTTGCAGGTCGATGCCGGCCGGATGCTGTACGGCGATGCCGTCGATTTGCTGGCAGAACTGTTGCGATTGGTCGGCAACGCCGACAGTGAGGCCGCCTGGCAACAGCACTGGCGTTCACTCGGCGCCAGCCTGAGCGTGCGCAGTGGCAATCACCGGCTGATTTTCAGCGCCGAAGTGCTGCCGCAACACGCCGATGCCTTGCTCAGCACCCTGCTCGCCCTGTGGCAGCAGCCGACGCTCGCGCTGCCCACGAGTCAAGCCCAGGCGCAGCGCAACCTGCGCACCGGTCAGCGCGAAGCCGATCTGCAAGGCGGTGATGCCGAACGACTGTGGCAGCAGCTCGCCTACGGCGAAGATCATCCGTATGGACGAGCGGCGGCGAGCGCCAGTGGTTTGCGCGATATCGACACGGCGCAGTTGCAAGCGACGTGGCAGCAAGCGCGCACTGAAGCGCAGCAATGGTTGTTTGCCGGTGCGTTTTCGTCGGCCGATCTCGCACGCTGGCAGCAAAAGCTGGCCGCGCAGGCACCGGTCCGCCCCAGCGCGCGCTGGCGCAATCAGCAACAGCCGTTGCCGCTACCGGCCAGCGACTGGCAACTGCATGTGCTCGACACGCCGAGCGCTGCGCACGTGCAACTGCAACTTGGGTTTGCCTTGCCGTTGGCGCAACCGGAACAACGCTGGCAATGCGAAGCGGTGGCCGCGCTGCTCGGCAACAACAGTGGCCGGCTGTTTCGCGATCTGCGCGAGCGCCGCGGCATGAGTTACGACCCCGGCGCCGATTGCAGCGCGGCACCGCTTGCGAGCGCGTTCCGGCTGACCGCCAGCACCCGACCGGAACACACGGCGGCGATGCTGCACGGCCTGCGCGATCACCTGCGGCAGCTGCGCGACAGCGACATCAGCGACGCCGAAATGACCTTGCTGCGCCGCTCACTGCGCGGCGGTTTGCGCATGCAACTGGAAACCGCGCGGCAACGCAGCAGCCGGTTTCATCTGGAAGAATGGCTCGGTGGCGACTGGCAAGGTCTGGTCGAAAAGGATCGTTATTGGCAGCAGTTGGCGGCACCGTCGCTGCAGCAATTTGCCGCAGATTGGTTAACGAGCGAACCCATCACGGTGATCCGCGGCGACGCCGATGAACTGATCCCGCAACTGCGCCGGCTGCTGCCGGACGCGCGCGTCATTCGTCACGATGGTCTTGACTGACAGCAAACCGGTGAATGAGAGAGCGGACAGGAAAGCAGGCGGTCAGATGCCGGCGCCGCCGGGCAGGCAACTGCGCAGCATGTTCAGGCCGACATCGCGCAGCCACTCGTTGAGCAATTCGCGGTGCTCGTCCGGGCGCGCGGCGGCAAAGCCATGGCCGGAGCTGAGCAAGGTCTGGAACAGGCGGCAGTATTCAATGAGCTGCGGCCGTGGCAACAATGAACCGCGCTGTTGCAGCACATCGGCCCAAAACGCCGCCAGATCTTGTTGCAGCGCTTCGGTCAATTCTTTCAGTTCCGGCACCCGATCGATCATCGGCTGCAGGGAGTTCAGCGACCAGCCGTCCACTTCCGCCGGATACAGCGCGTCACTGACTTGCTCAAGCAGCACCGGCAAGGGCATTTGATCGGCGTCGAGTCGCCACAATTCGCAGCGGGCCTGCAAACCGAGGCAGCGCTGTTCCAGCAATGAGTAAATGATGGCTTCCTTGGATGGGAAATACTGATACAGCGAGGCGATGTCGAGCCCGGCGGCTGCTGCCACCGCATTGGTGTTGAACGCCAGCAAGCCATGCTGGCTCAGCAGCCGATCAGCCGCTTCCAGCAAACGCTCAACGGTTTGTCGCGAGCGCGCCTGGCGCGGCTGGCGACGGGGAAGTACGGCAGCAATTCTGACCACGACAACGCATCCTTGCTCGAACCGGAAAGGGCACAGCGGCAGAGACTTGGAGTGTAGGCGAGTGCCGGCGGCGACAACTGCGAAATCCCCAGCAAGTGCCGGGATTGGCCGACAAACGGCCGCTGCGACGCAGCAAAACTGCGATGAACTTCCGGTTTGGCCGCAAGACTCAGCGCCGGCGGCGCTGCTTGGCCCGCTCGCGCTGGCGCAAGGTGGTGTTCGGGTCAAGCCGTAACGGCCGGTAGATCTCGACCCGGTCGCCGGCCTGCACCGGCTGGGTCAGCGGCACCGGTCGCGACCAGATGCCAACCGCGTTCTGGTCCAGATCCAGCTCCGGGCATTGCGCCAGCAGATTGGACTGCGCTATCACCGCTGCGACCGTGCTGCCGACCGGCACGGTGAGCGACAGCAGCCATTGCCGGTCCGGTCGGGCGTAGGCCAGCTCGACCGTAACCGGGGCGGACTCCGGTGGGCCGGCGGTGCCGGGCTCAGTGGCCGCTGAGGCCATACAAGCTCCGGGCCCGGCCCTGAAAGGCGTCCATCAGCGAATGCACCAGTTTCTGGAACGCTCCGCCGAAGGCGAGCCCGCCGATCAGCGACGCGAATTCGAAATCCACGGTCAATGTCACCCGGCAGCCATGCGTGCCGAGCGGCACAAACTGCCAGGCGCCGTGCAACTGCTTGAACGGCCCATCGGCCAGCCGCATTTCGATGTGATGGTGCGAGCGCCATTGGTTGACAGTGGTGAAGGATTGCTTGAACGCGGCCTTGGCCAAGGTCAGCTTGGCGCGCATGCCATGCGGACTGCGGTCGAGAATTTCGGCGGCAGCACAGCCGGGCAGGAACTCCGGGTAACGCTCGACATCATTGACCAGCGCGAACATTTGCTCGGCGCTGTACGGCACAATGGCTTCCCGGTGAACACGCGGCATGACGGCAGAAAAAGGGCGGAGAACGGGCTGCGAATGCTAGCACAGCCCTGCCCTTCCCGGCCGGCACCGCTATAATGTCCGCCCTTTTGGCCGGCGCCGATGTCGGCCCGCATGCCCGGTAATAAAGCCTCATGGCGAAAGACAAAGATCAAAAACCCGGCGATGCCACCATCGCCAGCAACCGTCGCGCGACCTTCGATTACTTCATCGAACAGCGCTCGGAAGCCGGCATTGTCTTGCAAGGCTGGGAAGTCAAATCGCTGCGCGCCGGCAAGGCCAACCTGACCGACAGCTACGTCATGTTCAAGAACGGCGAAGCGTTTCTGATCGGCGCCCAGATCATGCCACTGCTGTCGGCCTCGACCCATGTCGTGCCAGATCCGACCGCCACCCGCAAACTGCTGCTGAAGAAAAGCGAGATCGTCAAATTCCAGCAGGCCGTCGCCGCCAAGGGTTACACCGTGGTCGCGCTGTCGCTGTACTGGAAAAGCAACCGCGTCAAAGTCAGCCTCGGCCTCGCCAAAGGCAAGCAGGCGCACGACAAGCGCGACACCACCAAAGAGCGGGAATGGCAGCGCGAGAAAGAGCGCACGATGAAAAAGCACGTGCGCTGAGCCGGCGCGCGTGTTCCCGCCATCCTGACCACGCCACTTTTCACGTTCAGCACCGCATCGCTGCCGGCACTGAACTGTTAAAACTACCACTCGACAGTCGACCCGATGGCGCGCTATACCCCGCTGATGCGCTGCCACGGACTGTCTGCCATGCCCAATGTCTTTCCCTGCCAGCACCGCGCCAGACGCGGTGCCGTCATCGCCACGTTGCTGGCCTGCTGCCTCAGCGCCACAGTGCACGCACAAAATGGCGCGCCAACCATCAACGGGCCGATACACGCGCTGCGCGGCACAGAGTTACGTGAATTGTTGTCGGAGCCGGCCGCACGCGCCTACCAACAGCAAATCGAAACCTTGAAAGCGCGTGGCCGTTATGACGGCGAGCTCGATGCCTTGCTTGACGATCCGCAGCTACCGCTCGCCAGCAAGGAATGGTTACTGCACGAGCTGGTGCTGGCCTTGCGTTCGCAGACCGCAACCGATGCCGGCTGGCGTTTACTGCAGCAGGTGCAAAAGCTGCCGAGCCAAACCTTGCTGTGGCACGACTTTGAAGGCCGCCAACGCGCGCTGCCGCTGGTGTCACTGTCGCGCGCCGCGCTCGTCACCGAACAACACTGGCAGATTCAGCAGCGAATCGAAAAACTGAATCAGACGCCGACCTTGCATGCACTGCAAACCGCAATCGCACAGTGGCCGCAATCGTCCCGTGTTGACCAGCTCGCCTGGCAGCAAACGCTGCGTCAACATCCGATGCGCTGGCAGCCATTGCTGGCGCAGCTGGATGCGGCCGAGACCTTGCGCAATGCACCGGAGCTTGCCGTCGCGGCGGCACATGTCGATACGACCTTTCTGGCCACGGTGCTGCAACACGGTGACGCCGCCGAAGCCAGCGCGTTGCTGGCCGACTGGAGTGCCCGCCCGAGTCAAGCGGATGATTGGCAGTGG
>CAMLKQ010000077.1 GCA_946480585.1 uncultured Kangiella sp. | reverse complement strand
CGCTTTGACCGCAACGCTGCTGCTGGCCAGCACCACGGCCGACGCCAAAATCATTCACGAAGAACGCTCGCTGTACCGCAACATCCTGATCAGCGAACAAAACGGCGAGCGCTGCATGCGCTTTGTTGTGCATGACCGGGCCACCCACAACCAAAGCTGCTTTTATCTCGCCAACCCACGCAAGCTGGTGTTCGACTACGCCAAGATGGTGATGGCCTCGCTGTTGGTGAAGCCCGAACCGAAAGAGATTCTGATTGTCGGCCTCGGTGGCGGCACGCTGCCGGCCGTCTTCCACGAATTGTTGCCGAACGCCACCATCACTTCTGCCGAGATTGACCCCGCTGTGGTCAAGGCCGCCAAGCGCTTTTTCAACTATCAGGAAAGCGCACAGATTCAAACGGTCACCATGGATGCCCGCGTTTACCTCAAACGGGCGCTGCGCGAAAACAAGAAGTGGGATTTGATCATTCTCGATGCGTTCAACGGTGACTACATCCCGGAACACCTGATGACCAAAGAGTTTTTGCAGGAAGTGCGCAGCGCGCTGAATCCGGGGGGGCTGGTCGCAGCCAACACCTTCGCCACCAGCCGGCTCTATCACCATGAATCGGTCACGTACGAAGCGGTGTTCCCGCACGTCAAAATGCTCGCCAGCCCACGCGGCAACCGGGTGCTGCTCGCGGCGCCGGAACCGTTCTCACTGCCGGGACCTGACCTGGCCAGTCAGGAGTGGCAAGCCCGGCTCGATCCCTACGGCATCGATGTGAAACAGATTCTGGCGCTGGAAAAAGCCGCCAACTGGGACAAGAACGCGAAGGTGCTGACCGATCAGTTCGCGCCTGCCAATCTATTGAAACACTGATCGGCGGCATCGCACTCGGTTGATCAATTGCCGCCGGCTTAATCGGCGGCAGCGAGTTCCTGACAGTGGCCGTGAGTGACGATCACGGTGCTCCCCTCATGTTGCCACGTCGCCGTGAACTGGTGGTCGCCATCCAGCGTCAGCGTGATCAGCATCGGCGTGTAAAGCTCGGGAGAATGTTCCGGGTCGAGCTGGCCGACCACGGTGGTAACAGTGCCGTCGGCCGTGACAAAGCGTTGCGCCTTGCCGGCATAACAGACCGTCCACAGGCAAGCGCCGAGCGCCGGCCCGTCGCTGTTGTAGAAGAATTGCTCCGCGTGCTGAAAACCTTCGGTTTCGCTGGCGCAACCGTCGTTGCTGCAATGGTGTTTGACCGAGGGTTGGCAGCGATACTCCGCCGCCTGCGCGGTCACGGTGACGGCCATCAGGCCCAGTAAGCCGACAACGCCAATCCTGCAGCTGCTGCGCACGCCCTACCCCTCTCGCTTCCCAGACTCGCCGCGACTGTAGCAGAGCCAGCCATCAGCCATATCGGCAGCGACGCCGACGCCGCCAATTTCAGACATAATCGCCGCCATGACCGCCATCGCCCGCGCAATCAAGGCCTGATCTTGCTCGACCGCCATCAGCTCATCCTGGGCTATCGCCGTGCCCGCGAACACAACCCGTCCCGCCTGCAAGCCGGCACGCCACCGGAAGGCCTGCGCCACGCCGCCGTGCTGGTGCCGGTACTGGACCGGCCGGACGGCCTTCGGCTGCTGTTGACCCAACGCGCCGCCCACCTCAAGCACCACGCTGGCCAGATCAGTTTCCCGGGCGGCCGGGTCGAGACCGGTGACGCATCGCCGCTCGCCACCGCGCTACGTGAGGCGGAAGAGGAAATCGGCCTGCGACCGAATCAAGTCGAGGTGCTGGGACCACTACCGAGCCACATCACCACAGTCAGCGGTTTCTACATACAACCGTATCTCGGCATCGTGCATCACTACGTTCAGGGCGCGTACGACCAGAACGAAGTGCATTCGGTGTTCGATGTGCCGCTCAACTGGGTGCTGGACCCGAATCACCATACACCGCACAAGGTCATCTGGCAGGGCCGCGAGCGCGAGTTTTACGAAATCCTGTTCGAGGAACGCCGGATTTGGGGCGCCACCGCCGGGATGATCGTCACCCTCTCCCACCTGCTTGGCCTTACCAGCCAGCCCGCGCCGCAGTGGTAGAATCCGCGCCACTTTGGATCAACCTGGTTTTTTTGCTGAATTGAGCCGTGCACGGATTGTGTGCGTCTGCAGTGACATCACGGCTTTCTCACCCTTAACCAAGCCTTCTCCCCGCCAAGAGAGAAGGCTTTTGCCCCCACTCCCTTGAGGAGAAAAGGCTGGAGTGAGGATGACCTGAAAGCGGACATAACCAGCAGAAACGTGCAGGCACCCGCACAGCAAAAAAACCACAACGCCTTTACGGAGTCCCGCAGTGGCCATCAGTGTATTTGACATGTTTTCCATCGGCATCGGTCCGTCCAGCTCGCACACCGTGGGCCCGATGCGCGCCGCCAAGCGCTTTGTCACGCGCCTGCAGGAAAACGATTTGCTCGGCAAAACCGTGAAAGTCAAAGCCGAGTTGTACGGTTCGCTCGGTGCCACCGGCAAAGGCCACGGCAGTGACAAAGCCGTATTGCTGGGGCTTGAAGGCGATCAGCCGGATCTGGTGGATATCGACAGCATCGAAGCGCGTCTGGACGCGATGGCGAAGCATAAAAAACTGAATGTCGCCGGCTGCAAGGTCATCGATTTTGATCCGGCCGACGACTTGGTGTTTTACAAGCGTCAAACGCTGCCCGCGCACCCGAACGGTATGAAGTTCTACGCTTATGACGCGGCCGGCAACGAACTACTGCAGCGCACCTACTATTCAGTCGGCGGTGGCTTCATTGTCAGCGGTGATGTCAACCCGGATGATCCGATCGTTGAAGACAAAACCCCGGTCAAATACCCGTTCAGCAGCGGCGCCGAATTGCTGGCACTGTGCAAGCAGCACGGCATCAGCATTTCCACCCTGATGCTGGAAAACGAAAAAAGCTGGCGCAGCGAACAGGAAATCCGCGACGGCCTGCTGCGAATCTGGCGCACGATGGAAGCTTGCGTCAAACGCGGCTGCGAAAAAGAAGGCATTCTGCCCGGCGGCTTGAAAGTCAAACGCCGGGCGCCAGCGATTTTCCGCAAGCTGAAAACCGAACTCGGCACCACCAATGATCCGTTGCACGTGATGGACTGGGTCGATCTGTACGCGCTCGCAGTCAACGAAGAAAACGCCGCCGGCGGTCGCGTGGTGACCGCGCCGACCAATGGTGCCGCCGGCATCATTCCGGCCGTTGCGCACTACTACCGCACCTTCCATCCGAATGCCGATGAAGACGGCATTGTCCGTTACCTGCTGACCGCCGCCGCGATCGGCATCCTGTACAAGATCAACGCGTCGATCTCCGGCGCCGAAGTCGGTTGTCAGGGCGAAGTCGGTGTCGCCTGCTCGATGGCAGCCGGCGCACTGACCGAAGTGCTCGGCGGCTCACCCGAGCAAGTCGAAAACGCCGCCGAAATCGGCATGGAACACAACCTCGGCCTGACCTGCGACCCGGTCGGCGGCTTGGTGCAAGTGCCCTGCATCGAACGCAACGCGATGGCCTCGGTCAAGGCCATCAACGCCTCGCGGCTGGCACTGCGCGGTGACGGCAGCCACAAGGTCTCGCTCGACAAGGTCATCAAGACCATGCGCCAGACCGGCGCCGACATGAACAGCAAGTACAAGGAAACCGCCCGCGGCGGTTTGGCCGTCAACATCATCGAATGCTGATGCCTTGGCGATCCCCGCCACCCGGCGGGGATCGCTGCACCGGCGCGTCAAACTGCCGTCGCACTAGCGGCGGCAAGCACCGCTCCCGACTACTGGCGTTTCTGCCAGAAGCTGCTTGAATTCCTGATATCCGGCCGATGTTCGCAACGCCGGCCGACGCTCGCAATGCGTGCGGCCGCGGCAGGCGCGCCAGTGACCGGACATGGAGTCCCATGCCGCTTAATGAAGCCCGCTCCTTTCAGCGTCTGCGCACCGCGTTTCATCTCGGCGCGCTGCTGTTCTTCGTTGCCATTGCACTGGCCATGCAATACCTGCTCGGCCGCTACGCCGAGGCCCGTGCGCAAACCTATCTGACAGCGTTTCAAGTCAATGCCGAATTGAAAGCCAAGCAAATGGATCTGCGCTTCCGTTTGCTGGCCGATCATGTGCATCGTCTGCAAATGATGGCGGAGCAACATTTTCAGACCAGCGATTTGCCAGCCGGCCCGGAGCTGGTGGCGGAATATCGCGACGGCGAACCGATTGGTTACGGTTTGCCAGCGCCAGCAAATAGCGCTGCCCGTGGCAACATTTACGCGCATCAGCTGTTGGACACACCGGCCTTGCGCCGCGAACGCGATGTCGCATGGGCGCTGTTCCTGCCGATGGCAGCACAGCATCGGCTTGACGATGCCTTACGTTGGTCCGGCATCGTCTCGTTTCACAGTGGCAATTGGGCCGCTTATCCCTATCAGAGCGTGCCGGAGTTTTTGCGTGGCGCCAATGAAACGCACATCCGGCACGCGCTCTATGATCAATACGACAGTCCGTATTTCCATGCCTTGCGCCAGGCCCTGAACCTCTATCCCTTGGTATGGCGGGCGCCATCGCTCGATCAGGCCGGCACGGGTTACATCATTTCCATTTTCGCGCCTGTGCTGCACGACCGCCGCTTGCAGGCCTATGTGTTGGCGGATGTGCAGCTCAGTTTTATCGTCGCGTTGCTGCGCAGCGATCTGCCGAGCGGCATGCATGTGCAGATCGTCACCGACAGCGGCGATCTGATCGCCGACAGCGATGGCAGCCAGCCGAGCAGTCCGCGCTCCATGGCGTTTTATCCAGCCGCCACACAGGATGCGGGCGCAACCGCTGAAAGCGACTGGCAGACCGACCCCGCCTACTATCAACTGAATCGTCCGCTGACCACCGTAGCGTGGCAAACCCGGACCCTGATTGATCGCAGTCGGATCAATGAACTGGTCAACGATGACATCCGGCCGCTGCGTGAAGCGCAAGTATTTCTGCTCGCCGTGATCGCGCTGGTGTGGTGGCTACTGTCACGCTACTTTGTCACACCGGCGCTGCAGCTGGCCGAGCTCGCCACACTGGAAGACATCGCCCGTGAACCTCGCTTGCCGCGTTTCTGGCAGGCCGCCAAGACCCAGCTGCGCAAACTGATTGTCGATCGCCGCGTTGCTCTGCGCACGCTGGAAAAGGAACGGGAAAAACTGGAGCTGCAAGTGCGCGACCGCACCCGCGAGCTGCAAAACCAGAACACCGAGCTGGAAGCGTTCAATTTTGCCGTGTCACACGACTTGCGGGCGCCACTGCGCGCCGTCGATGGCTTCATCAGCGCGCTCAGTGAAGATTACGGCACACAGCTCGATGCCACCGGTCAACGCTTCATTGAGCGGGCCAAGGCCGGTGTCAGCCGCATGGAGGAACTGATCGAAGCGCTGCTGGTGCTGTCGCAGCTGAGCCGCATTCCCTTGCAACGGGAAACCGTCAACCTGTCCGAGCTGGCCGACACCATCCTGCAGGAGTTGCGTACGGCCAACCCGGCTCGACAATTCACAGTAACCATTGAACCGCAGATTCGGGTGGAAGCGGATCGGCGATTGCTGCGCGCCGCGCTGGAGAATTTGCTGAGCAACGCGATCAAATACACCAGCAAAACCGCTGATGCCCGCATTGAGGTTTACACCGAGACGCTGGCCAATGAACGCGTTTTGGTCGTGGCCGACAATGGCGCCGGTTTTGACATGCATTACGCCGAGCGACTGTTCACACCGTTCCAGCGCATGCACCGCCAAGATGAATTCACCGGCACCGGCGTCGGGCTGTCGACCGTGCAGCGAATCATTCACCGCCACGGCGGCCGGATCTGGGCCGAGGCCGCAGTCGGTCAGGGCGCAAAATTCCGGTTCACGTTACCGTGAACGACAATCTGGCAAGCTTAACCACGAGAGCGTAAGGCCGCGTTGACTGCCGCCCGCAAATGTTCGCCTTCCAGCGTGAAACGGGCCAGCACTACGCCTTCTGGCGCCTGTGACCGGTGATCGGCAAACGGTGTCCAGATCACTTTCGGCACCGGCAATTGTTGCCGCAAGCTTGCACTCGCGCCTTCTTCGCGTAGCCGCCACGACAGCAACAAATCCGGACGCTGCTCGTCGGTCAGCAGACTCTGCGCTTCGTCCGGTGCAATCGCCGCCACTGCAATGCCGGCGCTCGCGAGATGCGCCTGCGCGAGCTCGGCCTGCCATGGCAGATCGGTAAGAAACCAGGCGGTGCGCTGCCATGGCGATGTCGCATCTGCCGTAGGCTCGCTGCTGCCGTCGCGCATCAATGGCAACAACACATGCACCGCCGTGCCTTCACCCAATTCCGCAACGGTCAGCACGGCGCCGCCGTGCTGACGCACTACGCCATCGACTGGCGCCATGCCGAGGCCTTTGCGGCCACGGACGATTTTGCTGCTGTAGTACGGACTGAACAGCGGCAACAAATGTTTGCCATCCAGACCACGACCGCGATCGCGGAAGGTGAGCACCGCGAACCGGCCGGGCTGCACCCGCAAGGCCTGCGCTGCCGCTGTGCCGAGATGACACTCATGCAACTCGGCCGCCAGTACACTCGGTTCGCCTTCGCGCAGAAAGGCAATCACCATGTCGAGCGAGCGGGCCAGCCAATCGGCATCGGCTTCAATGGCGCAATCCGCTTCCGGCGCTGCCAAGGGAATGCTGTGCTGCTCCAGTTGTGGCCGCAGCCAGGCCAGCAGCGAAAACGGTTTACGGGTCAGCACCGCGCGGCCGGCACTGGCAAGCAGTTCGCGAGTGAATTGCACCGCTTGTTGTCCGGACTCAAGCACGGTCTGCAACTGTCCGTAGGCCGGATGGGTCGGCTCGACATCGAGCAATGCCAGTTCGGAAAACCCCATCATGGCTGACAGGTAATTGTTGAAACTGTGCACGACATTGCCGAGCAGCTCGGCGTGGGCCGGCGCCGTGGCAGAACCATGGCTCGGGCCTTCCACGATCAGACTGAGCGCGCAATGATCGGATTGTGGCGACAGCAAAGCCTCGGCGCTACGCCACTGATCCTGCAGCCGCACACGCACCGGCAGATGCAAGCGGGCTTTCAGCCGCACCGCATTGCGCAGCCGCAGCGCATCGACCGGGTGCAGCAGCTCGGCAAGGTGTTTCAGCGGGGGAAATTCACTGGCCCAGCGGGTATTGCCCTGACGCAAACTGCCATCGGCATCCAGTAATGCAGTCGCGAACGGAAAAACATCCATGTGTCAGCAGCGGTTCCTGTAGCAAGGTGGTGAGACGAGGTAGCGAAACAACGTAGCCAAACAAGGCAGCGAAACTTTGCGTGACAGACGCCGGATTTGCAACCGGCGCGTCTTGCTGTCCGCGCTTGATTCAGTGCGTCGGCAAAATTTCGCTGTGCACCAGCGCCTGTTGTTCGTCCGATTGACGCAAGCCGGCCGCTTGCTGCAACAGCTCCGGTTTCAATACCGGCGACAGCAGATGGGCAAAACTGTGCAGGAATTTTCGCCAGTGCAGATCGCGCCGGTAGCTGAACCAGAATCGACCTTCCGGCAAGGTGTCGGCGGCCGGGCGCAGGCTCAAGTCGCTGTCGGCGATCGAATCAAATGCAATCGCGGGCAACAGACCAACGCCCCACTCCTGCCGGACATAGGTTTTGATCACATCCGGGTCCGAGCTGACCAACACCCAGCGCTGACTGGCCTTGTCTGCCGGCAGAGCCCGGTGCAGCGCGTCTTCGGCTTCCTTGTCCTGAGCGAACACCAGCATCGCTTCGGCGGCGCGGGCGCGATCCGAGCGCGACAGCCAGGCGTAACGCCAGCGCACACACGGCAGGCTGACCAGCGCCGGCGCATGGGTCTGGCGCAGGCCAATGGCGAGATCCACCTCGCCGCTTTCCAGCCACTCGGTGAAATGGCTCTCTTCGCCCTGGCGCAGCTGGATTTGCACCTTCGGGTATTCCTTGGCGAATTTCTCCAGCCGGTCGGCCACCAGATAGCGCGCCGCCAGCGGGCACAGGCCGAGCCGCAGGGTGCCGGCATTGGGCTGGGCGTAATCGCGAGCAATGTCCTTGATGACCTGGGCATCGCGCAGCATCCGACCCGCGACATCAAGGATCTGACGACCAGCCGGGGTGATGTCGATCAGGTGCTTGCCGCTGCGGGTAAATATCTGGACGCCCAATTCGTCTTCCAGCAGGCGAATTTGCTTGGAGACCCCGGGCTGGGAGGTATACAGGCTTTCGGCCGTCGCCGACACGTTGAGCTCGTGCCGGGCCACTTCATAGATGTAGCGGAGCTGTTGCAGCTTCATGCCAAAGTCTCCTTGTCGGCTCCTGTTCTTATAAGAGAATAGTCATTGGTGAAAATTTCGCCTATCTGATCGGGCCAATTTCTGACCGATCCGGCTTAGCCGCCCCGCCCCGGCCATCTGCGACTGCTGACAACGCCCTGACCGCCATGCCCCGTATAATGCGCCACCTGCTGACGCCTGCCTCCGCACCAAGGAATCGCCTGTTTTGCTGCCGTTTCTCTCCGCCCTGACCGGCCTCAAGGCCGAACCCGGCCGTCGCACCCTGCTGCCGACCAGCCATGGCGCCGCGCTGCCACTCAGCCTCGGCACCCTGGCTGACCAACCCGGTCTGCTCGTCGTGGTCACCGCCGACTCGCCGACCGCCAGCCGGCTCGACCGTGAATTGAAGGTGCTGCGACCGGAACTGCCGGTGCTGCATTTCCCGGACTGGGAAACGCTGCCGTTCGACAGCTTTTCACCACATCAGGACATCGTCTCCGAACGGCTGCAAACGCTGGTGCAGCTGCCGCAACAAACGCACGGCATCTTGCTGCTGTCGCTATCGACATTGCTGTTGAAAGTCGCGCCGCCGTCATTCGTCAACCTGAACAGCCTGCTGGTGAAAGTCGGCGACCGGATGGATCTGCCGGCGATCCG
>CAMLKQ010000076.1 GCA_946480585.1 uncultured Kangiella sp. | reverse complement strand
CGCGCGCTGACCTTGTTGGTATTCACCCGGGGTCAGCCCGTATTGCTGTTTGAAGCAGCGGCCAAAATGGCTTTGGTGGGCAAACCCAACCGCCTGCGCCACCCAGGTCACCTTGTTGCCTTCTGCAAGCAAGCGCGCGGCCTGTTGCAAGCGGTAGCGGCGCAGGTAATCGGCCGGACTGATGTCGGCGGCGGCCTTCAAGCGGCGCTGCAATTGCCGCGGGCTCATCGCCATCGCATCCGCGAGTTGACCGAGATCGAGTTCCGTTTCGCCAAATCGGCTCGCCAGCACCTGATCCAAGCGCTGCAGGAGCGGATCGGCTCTGGCGGCGAGCGGCCGCTGCGGCAGCGGTTCGGCAACTGTCGCACGGACCGGGTCTGGCCCAGGCATTTGCACCGACAGCGGCAGCGCAGTGGGTTGCAGTTTCGATAGCCAAGCCGAGTTTGAATTCGAGTCCGAGCCCGACACCGATTGCGCTCTCAGCAGATGGCGCGCCAACACCAATGCGATCACCAGCAACCACGCCACCAAAAACAGATCGCGGGCAGCGCGACTGGGCTCCAGTAGCACGCCGGCGCCGTAGCCAATCAGGTGAATGAACAGCGGGAACAAGGCCAGCAACAGAAACGGCGCCAACGGATGCAGCAAGCCGCGCACCCAGACCGGACAGGCCAGCGCTCGCCGCCGCTGGCGCCAGCGGCCGGGACTTGCCAGTTGCAGCAGCGGCAGCAAGGCCAGCAGCACCAACGCCGACCAGCGATCGTCAGCGCTCGGCTGGTACCAGCCGGCAAACAGGGCCCAATCGAGCGCGTCGATCAGCAAGGCCGCACTGAATGCCAGCGCGGTTGTACGCAGCAGGCGCGCCAACTGCGGCGAACCGGTGCGCAGCGCCAGCAGGTAACAGCGCAGGGCGACGTAGGCATCAAGGAACAGGAAGAACAAAAAGGTCGGCGCCCAGTTGTCGTATTCACGCGGCGCCACCAGTGCCGGCAGCAACACCAGATAACTGAACATGGCGAGCACGAATACTGGCGCAAAGCCGCGTGGCGGCCGGTTTTCCAGCCGATCCAGCGTCCACAGCAGGATCAGGAAATAGAGGCCGTGCAGGGCTTCTTCGATCAGGTCGATGCCAATGGCCCGGCCATACCAGAGTTCAATACTGAAAATGACCCAGCCCAGCGCCCAGCAACTGATGCCGGCCGCCAATCCGGTCAACAACAGCCGGCTGCCGCCCGGTCGCGCCCGCGCGGCGCGGTAGCCAAGGCCAACCGCGATCAGCACCAGCGTCGCGGCTTTGGCATCGGCAAGCAGCAGGTGGTAGGCCACCGTCGCCGGTAGCCACGGCAGCGCCAGCAGCACCGACACCAGCCCCAGCAGCGCCAGCCACCAGCCGTAAAACGGGCGGCGGCGCAGATGCCGAAGCGGACGTGGTGGGGCGAGATCTTCCATGCGATCGGGGCCGGACATTCCTTCTGTCGTGGCCCCGAGTATAACGAGCACGGCACGACGGTACAGCCCGGCATGGTGACGCGGTTGCCGGCCCGGTGTCCGAATCAGTTGCCGGCCGGTACCGACTGGGCGATCAGGTAGTCCATGGCGGCGCGCAGCTCGTCATCGCTGCAGTCGTGGCAATTGCCGCGTGGCGGCATGGCTTTTTCGCCTTGCAACACAACCTGCCACAGATGCTCGCGCCCTTCGGCCAGCTTGGCCTGCCAGGCTTCGGTATCACCGATGCGCGGCGCGTTGTAGAGGCCGCGGCCGTGGCAGGTAATGCAGTACTGATTAACGATGTCGGCGCCACTGCGAGTCTTGTCCACCTCGGCCGCGGCTGGTGCGGTCACCGGGCCGGACTCGGAACAGGCGGTCAGGCCGAGCAGCGCGGCTACCAGCGCGAAACGCATGCCTTGCATCGATTTGTCTCCACCTCATGCATTGCTGTCGCTGATACGACACCGGCAATGAAAAAGGGCTGCAGCGCAGCCCTTTTTTTAGCTCGACGCGGGCGCCGAGCGTGAGTACTTGCTTACTTGGCAGCGTCAACCACGTAGGCCAAAACAGCCTTCAGCTCGTCTTCCGAACAGTCCATGCACATGCCTTTCGGCGGCATCGCGTTCTTGCCGTTCATTAGGCTGTTCCAGAGCGCGTCGTCACCAGCCTTGATGCGCGGCGCCCAGGCGGCCTTGTCGGCGAACTTCGGCGCACCGGCAACGCCGGCGGCATGGCAACCGGCGCAGGCGCCGTTGTAGACCTGCTCGCCGCTGCGCGGTCCGCTGCTGGCAACCACGGCCGGGGCCGGATTCGGAATGTCATCGCCTTCGACATAGACCTTGCCGACCGGCGCGGTCCGTTCCCGCTGGGACGCTTCCGAGCGCCAGCTCTTGCTGTCCTGACCGGCCACGGCGGCCTGCAATGACACCCCAATCAGCATTGCGGCTGCTGCGGCAACCGCCATCTGGCGCAAATTCATGCCCAACCTCTTTATTACGGTGAGCCCCAATCCGGCTGGGGCGACGGCCGCGAAGTATAGCGGAAGGCCCTGCCCGGATGAAGGTTTTGCCGCGCCAAAGCCGCCGCCCGCCGGTGCTGACTTTTGGCACTGTTGCCGACCGCTGTCGGCGTCGATACTGCTCGGTCTTGGACGGACCCGAATTGGACTGACCCGAATTGGAGCTGACCCGAATCGGTCGGCCGCCGGCCGGGTCATTTCCGGCTACGGTTGTTTCAGCAGAGTTCCCGGCATTAACAATCAGATACGTTTGCCGCGAACGTCGCAATGGCTCGGTCAGGACAATGGCCCCATCCGAAATGGACCTTTTCTTTCTTTTGTTACGGGGATGCCCACCATGAAGCGTCACACCCACCTGCACCGTACCCTGCTGGCCGCCAGCGTTGTCATCGGTCTCGGCGTATTGGCCGGCTGCGGCCAGCAAGGCTCGGAAGCCGCGGCCGATGCCGTCGCCCAACCGCTGCTGCTGGCCAGCGCCGATCTGGTCGCGCTCGGCACCGGCGAACTGGGCACCGGCCCGGTGATCTCCGGCTCGCTGCAGCCGGAAAAACAAGCCGACCTGCGCGCCGAGGTGTCGGCAGTGGTCCTGCAAGTGTTCAAGCACAACGGCGACAAGGTGCAGAAAGGCGACTTGCTGGTCCGGCTCGATGACACCTATCTGCGCGAAAACCTCGCCTCGGCCGAAGAAGCTGAGCGCGCCTCGCAACAGGCCTTTGATCAAGCCCAGCGCCAGTTCGAACGCTTGAAGACGCTGTCGTCGACCGGCGCTGTGTCGACCCAGAATCTGGAAGACGCTGAAATCCGCCGCAACAACGCCCAGAGCGATCTGGCAGCGGCGAAAGCGCGCGTCGTGCAGTCGCGTCAGCAAATGGAAAAAACCGAAGTGCGGGCGCCGTTCGCCGGCATCATCAGCGAGCGCGCCGTCTCCAACGGTGACACCGCGCAAGTCGGCAAGGCGCTGCTGAAAGTGATCGACCCGAGCAGCATCCGCTTCGACGGTTTGATCGCCGCCGAACAGGTCACCCAAGTCAAAGTCGGCAACCCGGTGCGCTTCCGCATCAACGGTTACGAAAATCAGCAATTCGACGGCGTCATCGAACGGGTCAGTCCGATGGCGAACAGCGTCACCCGCCAGGTTGAAGTCGCGGTACGCATCCAGGGCACCGGTGCACCGTTGGTCGCCGGCCTGTTTGCGGAAGGCCGCGTCCAGACCGACAGCCGGGCAGCACTGATGCTGCCGGAATCGGCGTTGGTGCGGCAGGGCGATCACAACTACGTCTGGCGCGTCAAAGACGGCGTGCTCAGCAAAGTGGAAGTGATGATCGGCAACCGCGATATCCGCGAAGGCAGCTACGAGATCAAATCCGGCGTACTGGCGGGCGAACAAGTGTTGCGTCACCCGCACAGTCAATTGAAAGACGGCGCCAGCGTCACGCTCGACACTGCTGCAGTCGCCAACAACAACTGATGCGTCGCCGTTAATCGCCCGGAGCAGATCCCATGTTTCTGTCAGATTTCAGTATCAAGCGACCGGTCGTCACCATCGTGGTGACGATTGCCTTGGTCGCGCTCGGCTGGATGGCGCTCGGCAAGCTGCGCGTCAACGAACGGCCCGATGTGCAACCGCCGATGCTGCGCGTCAGCATTCCGTATCCGGGCGCGTCACCGGAGACGGTCGAGCGCGAAGTGCTCGACCGGATCGAGAAATCGATGCGCAGCATCCCCGGCGTCCGCGAGATGAACGCCTGGGCCAATGAAGGCAGCGGGTTCTTCAATATCCAGTTCGACTTCAACAAGAACCTGATTGAAGCCAGCGACGAAGTGCGCAACGCGATCTCGGCGGTGCGCTACAAGCTGCCGGTGGAAATGCGCGAGCCGGTGATCCAGCGCGCCGACCCGGACGCCTGGCCGATCATGTCGATATCACTGTCGTCGAGTTCGCAAAGCCATCTGGAATTGTCACGACTGGCCGAAGACGAGATCGCCGATCAGTTCCGCGCCATCGATGGTGTCGCGGTGGTCAATGTCTCCGGTGCACTGCGCCGCGAGCTGTCGGTGCTGCTGCGCAGCGCCAAACTGCGCGAACACAATATCTCGGTTGCTGAAGTGCAGCGTGCGCTGTCGAACCAGAACCTGACCGCACCGGCCGGTCGCCTGAAAGGCGAACTCGGTGAAACCGGCATTCGTTTGATCGGCCGGCTGGAAACGCCGGAAGATTTTGAGCGCATTGTCATCAAGCGCAGCGGCGATGAAGTGGTCCGGCTCGGTGATGTCGCCGAAGTGCGCGACGGCACCGCCGAGAACAACAATATCTCGCTGTACAACGGCAAACCGTCGGTCGGCATCAGTATCGTGCGTACCCGCGACGCCAGCACCGTTTCGGTTTCGCATGCCGTTCGCGCCGAGTTGGAAACCATCCGCAAGAGTCTTCCGGAGGGCACCGAACTGGAGCTGGCATTTGATGGCGGTGAATGGGCCGAGCAAAGCCTGAACAACGTCATCGAAGCGCTGGTACTGGGCGCCGGCCTGACCATCTTTGTGGTCTATGTGTTCCTGAATTCCTGGCGCTCGACGCTGATCACCGCGCTGGCGCTGCCGACCTCGGTGCTGGCTGCATTCATCGCGGTCTGGCTGTGCGGTTTCACGCTGAACTTCATGACCCTGCTCGGCCTGTCACTCGCCATCGGTGTGCTCATTGACGATGCGATCGTCGTGCGCGAAAACATTGTCCGACACATGGAGAACGGCTCCGACCGGATGACCGCCGCCCGCGAAGGCACCCGCGAGATCGGTCTGGCCGTTGCCGCGACAACATTCTCGATCATCGCCGTGTTCATTCCGGTCGCCTTCATGGGCGGCATGACCGGCCAGTGGTTCAAGCCGTTCGGTCTGACCGTCGCTGCGTCGGTGCTGGTTTCACTGTTCATTTCGTTCTCGCTTGACCCGATGATGTCGGCCTACTGGGGTGACCCGGTTGGCTATCAGCACCGCGAGAAAAAAGGTTTCTCGAAGCTGCTGGAGCGCTTCAACAACTGGTTTGATCATCAGGCCGATCGCTATGGCTATGTGATCAGCTGGGCCCTGCATCATCGCAAATGGATGGCGATCTTCGCGGTGCTGAGTCTGGTGGTTGCCGGTTTCCTGCAGGCCAATTTTGGTGGCACCAGCTTCCTGCCGGCATCTGACAACGGTCAGCTCAGTGTGGAAATCCGCATGCCGTCTGGCGTCAGCCTCGACTACGCCCGGATCAAGACCGAGCAGGCCGCGACCTTGTTCCGCGAAATTCCGGAAGTGAAGTCGACCTACAGCGATATCCGCACCGGCAACAGCCGCATTGACGTCGACATCGGCAAATCCTCCGATCGTGATCGGCCGGCCTCTGCCATTGCCGCTGACATGCGGGCCCGGTTGTCACGACTGGTTGGCGCCGAGTACACCGTGCAGGAAGACACCAACAACGGTGGCGGCAAACCGGTCCGGATCAGCTTCTACGGTGAAGATTCGCGCCGGCTGATGGAGATCACCAACGCCTACATGGAAGACTTGCGCAAGATCGAAGGTGCGGTCGATGTCGGTCTCGCCGAGCAGGATCCGATGCCGGAATTGCAGATCGAGCTGGATCGCAGTCTGGCCAGCACGCTCGGCATCTCGACGGGCGATGCGGCGCAAGCCTTGCGTGTCGCCTTCGCCGGCATCGAAGTTGGCGACTGGGTCGACCCGAACAGCGAAACCCGCGATGTCGCACTGCGTCTGCACCCGGATGATCGCCGTGACATCGCCGCACTGGAGCGTTTGCCGCTGGTGCCCGGTGGCAGCAATACCGTGGTGCCGCTTGAACAGATCGCAAAAGTGCGCATGGACAAGGCGCCGGCCCGTATCTCGCACATCGATGGCAAGCGCGCGGTAACGGTGACCGCCAACGTGCAAGGCCGCGCTTCGGGCGACGTGATTAATGACGCGATGAAGCTGGCGCGCTCGATCGATTTCCCGACCGGTTACGGCATCGAACTGCGTGGTGCAGGCCGCGATCAGCAGGAAGTGTTCAGTGCCATGCTGACTGCGCTGGTCATGGGTGTCGTGCTGATGTACTTCATCCTGGTGATTCAGTTCGGCTCGTTCCTGGCACCGATTCCGGTGATGCTGAGCTTGCCGCTGAGCTTGATCGGTGTCGTGGTTGCGCTGGTCAGCACCGGCCACACGCTGAACCTGATGAGCTTTATCGGCATCATCATGCTGATGGGCCTGGTCGCCAAGAACGCCATTCTGCTGCTCGATTGCGCTCGCAAGAAGGAGGCAGAAGGCATGGATCGGGAAGAAGCCCTGATGGAAGCCGGTCGTGCCCGTCTGCGGCCGATTCTGATGACCACGTTCGCGCTGATCGCCGGCATGCTGCCGGTCGCAATTGGTGTCGGCGAGGGCGGCGAATTCTACCAGCCGCTGGCGGTTGCGATTATCGGCGGCACGATCACCTCAACCATCCTGACGCTGCTGATGATCCCGAGCTTCTATGACAGCATTGAGATCGCTGCTGAACGGGCGCGCGCCAAGTTCCAGCGCCGCAGTGAGCGGTTCGGCGCAGCCATCAGCGCGGTGTTGATTGTGCTGGAGTCGATTCTGACCCTGGTATTCATCCGGGCGATTTATCGGTTGCTGATGCTGCCGTTCCGTCGCCGCCACGCCAATGGCATGGTGATTCAGCGCAGCTGAGTCAGCGCAGCCCCGGTATCGCAGTCATAAGCAAAAAGGGCCGCAATTGCTGCGGCCCTTTTTGTTTTGCTGACTGGCATGTGGTCATGCACATTCAAAAGTCGTGATATCACCTGCCATCAACGACTCACTCCGCTGCCGCCGTCGCGGCTGCCAGTGCCGGGTCCTGTCGATGCGCTTGTGCCGGCGACAGCAAAGTGTAAATGACCGGTACAACAAACAACGTAAAGAATGTGCCGATCAGCATGCCACCGACAATGACCCAGCCAATCGGTTGCCGGCTCTCGGCACCTGCACCCGTCGCCAGCGCCAGCGGCACCGCGCCGAGCACCATCGCGCCAGTGGTCATCAGGATGGGTCGCAGCCGCAGCGTCGCCGCTTCGGCCACCGCATCGAACAGCGGCTTGCCTTCGGCGCGCAGCTGATTGGCAAATTCGACAATCAGAATGCCGTGCTTGGTGATGAGGCCTACCAGTGTGATCAAACCGATCTGGGAGTAGATGTTCAGCGTGCCGCCGGTGAGCTTCAAGGTGAACAGCGCGCCGGCAATGGCAAGCGGTACCGAGAACAGGATCACGAACGGGTCGATGAAGCTTTCAAACTGCGCCGCCAGCACCAGGAAAATGAAAATCAGCGCCAGCACAAAGGTCATGTAGATCGAGCTGCTCGATTCCTTGAATTCGCGGGTGTTGCCGGCGTAATCGATCTGGGCCTTGATATCGCCCAGTGCCAGCACCGTTTCCTCAAAGAAGGCCACCGCTTCGCCGAGCGTGTAGTTGGGCGCCAGCGTTGCACTGATGGTCGCCGAGCGTAGCTTGTTGAAGTGGTTCAGCTCGCGTGGACTGACGGTTTCCTTGATGGTGACGAGATTCGACAGCGGCACCATCTGATCATTGACCGTGCGCACGTAAAGCCGGGTCAGATCATCGGGGTTGGCGCGATCCGGGCGATCGACCTGAACCCAGACATCGTATTGCTCGGCGCCGATCTTGAACCGCGTCACTTTGCGGCCACCGAGCATCGTTTCCATGGTGCGACCGATCTGACTGATTTCGGCGCCAACCAGTTTGGCTTTCTCGCGATTGACCTCGACTTGCAGTTCGGGTTTGTTCAGGCGCAGATCGCTGTCAATGTTGGCAAGCCCCGGATTGGCACGCGCTTTTTCGGTGACGGCGTTGACCAGGGTTTGCAGATCGGCATAACTACCGCTCGTTTGCAGCACGATCTCCAGCGGTTTCGCGGTCGGTCCCTGCCCCAGCGACGGCGGGATCACCGGAAACGCCATCAGGCCCGGCACCCCTGCCCACAGCTGACCACCAATCGCCTGCGCGATGTCAGCCGGTTTACGTTCGCGCTCTTCCCAGTCTTTCAACCGGACGAACGACAGCGTTTGGGTCGTGGTCGGGAAGCCGACGATGGTGAACCAGCGCTCGACTTCCGGAACACCTTTGAAGATGTCCTCCATCTTGTAGGCATATTTGTTGACGTAATCCGGCGTCGCGCCTTCGGGCCCCAAACCAAAACCGATGAAGAGGCCGCGGTCTTCGGTTGGTGCCAGTTCACTTTTCAGTGTGGTGAACAGCCACGCCGACGCGCCCCCCATCGCCAGCGCAAACAGCACCACCACCACACGCAGGCGCAGTGCTCGCACCAATAGCGCGTGATAGCCGCGATTGAGGGCGTTGAAGAAATTCTCGAAGCTTTGGTAAAGCCGGCCGTGCTGCTCGTGCGGCTTCAACATCCGCGAACACATCATCGGGCTCAACGTCAGCGCGATAAAGCCGGACACCA
>CAMLKQ010000075.1 GCA_946480585.1 uncultured Kangiella sp. | reverse complement strand
CTGCAAGTGCTGCACGATTTCCACTTTTTGTGCCGGCGTGACCCGGGCAAAGATCAGCATGCGTTCAATGGCCGCGGCTCGTTCATGCGCAGCCATCGCCGCCAGCGCGGTGCCGGTCAGCACCGTGGCATTGATGTCGGAAGCCTGACCGGTGTCAGCCAGCAAACCAATCTGCCGGGCAATCGCGCGCGCGGTAATCGGATGATCGCCGGTGATCATGCGCGGCTGGATGCCGGCACGGCGACATTCAGCAATCGCGGCCGGAACATCGGCACGCGGCGGATCCTGCAAGCCAATCAAACCAAACCATTGCAGGCCGGTTTCGATCGCACTTGCCGCTGGTAACGCTTGGGCATTTATCGGCGCATCTGCCGGCAAAGGCCGGCCTGCGAAGGCCAGCACTCGCAGACCTCGCTCGGCCATGTGCTGTGCTTCGGCGAGCAAGGCATCGACTTCGGTCGCTGGCAAAGCACAGCAGGTAAGCACCGATTCTGGCGCGCCCTTGCACAGCAGCCATTGCTGGCCGGTCGCGTCACAACGATGCAACGTCGTCATCCGCTTGCGCACCGCATCAAACGGCCATTCCGCGATACGCGGCCAGCGCTGCTGCAATGCCGTCACCGACCAACCTGCGGCCTGCACACCGGCAAGCAGCGCGATCTCCATCGGATCGCCGCTGGCGCTGCGCGCATTTCCGTCCGACTCGGTTTCTGCGAGTGTCGCGTCGTTATTCAGCGCCAACGTCAGAATAAGTGGCGGAACATCGTCAGCCTGCGCTGCCGTATCAGAACTGTGGCTCGGTGTCGGCAAACCCGCTGCCGATGGATTCACCGCGGCCGGAAATGTCGTGACGATCTGCATCCGGTTCTCGGTGAGCGTGCCGGTTTTGTCGGAACAGATGCAGGTGACCGAGCCGAGCGTTTCCACCGCCGGCAATTTCCGGATCAAGGCATGTACCTTGACCATGCGGCGGGCACCGAGCGCGAGCGCCACGGTCACCACCGCCGGCAACGCTTCCGGAATGGCGGCCACTGCCAAACTGACCGCGGTCAGAAACATCAGCACCGGCGCTTCGCCACGCGCGATCCCGAACAAAAAAATTAGCAAGCAGATTGACAACACCAGCAGTGCGAGACGACGACCAAACCCGACCAGACGGCGCTGCAATGGTGTCGTCAAGACCGTCTGCGTTTGCAACAGACTGGCGATATGCCCGAGTTCGGTTTGCATGCCCGTGGCAACGACAATACCGGTCGCGCGGCCGTTCACCACCCAACTGCCTTTGAACGCCAGATTGTTGCGCTCGGCCAACGCGATCACGCTGCCATTTTGCGCGGTCAATGCCTCGGCGGTTTTGTCGACCGCCACCGACTCGCCCGTCAAGGTCGATTCATCAATGCGCAATTGCGCAACCTGCACGAGCCGCAGATCGGCGGGCACCGCATCACCGCTCTCCAGCAACACCCGATCACCGGGCACCAGCATTGTGTTGGCAAGCGTCTGCAACTGGCCGTCGCGATACACTTTGGCATTGACTGCGACCAATTGCCGCAACGCCCGCACGGCGCGTTCGGCGCGGTATTCCTGCACCACCCCGATAATGGCATTGAGCAGCACGATGGCAACGATGGCGAGGCTATCCAGCCACTCGCCGACCCAACCGGCGACCGTTGCCGCGGCGAGCAAAACCAGAATCATGAAGTCGCTGAGCTGATTCAGCAGTAAACGCCACCACGACCGTGCTGGCGCTTCCTGCAGTTGATTCGGGCCATAGCGCTCGAGGCGCGCGGCGGCCTCAGCGCTATGCAATCCAGGCAACGGCGACTGCAACTGCTGCGCACACGCTTCTGCCGTCAAGTGATGCCAAGCTGTTGCGGCCATCGGAAAATTCCGTTCCACCAAGCAAACCCAGAGTCATCGGCGGCAACACACGGCATGAGAGCGCGTAACACGCCGAAGACAACCGGCTCATCAACCGAATCCGGCAATCAACATCATGTGGCGATGTGTCAACCTGACCAGGCACGGTGCGTCATGACCCATTGCCAATGGCCGTTGCCATCTTGACGATCAGGTATAGAGCAAGGTTTGCGCCGAATCAAAAAAGGCGGCCAGATTTCGGCCGCCTGCAGACAGGACAAATCAAATGCCGATGACGCGGTACACGCTGCATCAGCGTGACAACGCCGGCGTGACGCTGCGCGGGAAAATTCAGGAAGTCGGTGTGTCTTGCAAAGTCCGCCAGAGCGTCTTGCCACCCGACGCCTTGTCCAATGCGGTCAGTCGCGCTTCGTGTGCCTCCAGCTCCTGCTCGGTCGCCCGCAACACCGGCAGGCGGGCACGGTTCGGTGACAGGCGCCGGATGACGCCGGACTGGGAACCGGCGGCGCCGTCCTGGCCGCCGAGTGCGAGCGAGCCTTGGCCACCGGTCATCCGCAGGTAAACGTCGAGCAGGATCTCGGCGTCGAGCAGCGCGCCGTGCAGGTCACGGTGTGAGTTGTCGACGTCGTAGCGTTTGCACAGCGCGTCGAGGCTGTTCTTCTGGCCCGGGTGCAGCTTGCGCGCCAGCATCAGTGTGTCGAGCACGCCGCAATGATCGGCAACTTGACCGTAAAGCTCGCCGCTGCGACGGAACTCGGCATTGAGGAAGCCGACGTCGAACGCGGCGTTGTGAATGATGAGCTCGGCGCCTTTGAGGAAGCTCAGCAAGTCATCGACGATGTCATTGAAGCGCGGCTTGTCGGCGAGAAATTCGTTCGACAGGCCGTGCACCGCGACCGCACCGGCGTCGACTTCCCGATCCGGGTTCAGATATTGGTGATAGCGGTTGCCGGTCGGCCGCCGGTTGACGATTTCGATACAGCCGATTTCGATGATGCGGTGGCTGTCCGGTTCGAGGCCGGTGGTTTCGGTATCGAGAACGATTTGTCGGGTCATGTCCGCGTCTCTTTCTGAATCAGTTCAACTACGGCTGGCACCGCATCACACCGGTACATCGGTGACTTCGGTCGCCGACACGTTGGCGCCGGCCGCGAGCACCAGTTCAACACCGCGATTGGCCAGCTGATCAGCATGTTCGTTTTCAGTATGGCCCTGATGGCCGCGAACCCAATGCCAGGCGATCTGGTGGCGTTTGATTTCTTCCGCCAGCGCCTGCCACAAATCCTGGTTCTTGACCGGCTTTTTGTCGGCTGTGCGCCAGCCGTTGCGCTGCCAACCGGCCATCCATTCAGTGACACCGCGACGCAGGTACTCCGAATCGGTAGTCAGGTTGACCGCGCAGGATTTTTTCAACGCCCGCAGCGCTTCGATGGCGGCGAGCATTTCCATCCGGTTGTTGGTGGTCAGCAACTCGCCACCACAAAACGATTTCTGGTGTTTGCCATAACGGAGCAAAGCGCCCCAGCCGCCCGGCCCCGGGTTTCCCTTGCAGGCGCCGTCGGTAAAAATGTCTACGTGCATTCGCGGTTCTACGTTTTCTAATTAATGTTTTTTGCGTCAGTCTTTACTGCGCAGCGTCGCGGTCCGCCGTGGCGCCGTCGCCACGCCCGGCACCGGCAACGCGATCAGGCGCCGCTTGGCGAGCCGTATCGGCGTCAGCGGCAGCACCCGTTTTTGCGCCGCGATTACGTACAGCGCGCCGGTGTTTGGCCAGGCGCGCTGGCCAACCCGATCCAGAAACTGCCAGCGCCGTTGCCATGTCTCGGTTCGCAGCGGCGGCCGGTAATGGTGAAACCGGATCTGCGTCACCTCGAAATCCAGCAGCTTGAGCCAGTCGGTGAGCCGACCGGCGGACAAAAAGCGCGCCTGCCACGGCGGCGCTTTTTTCGGCAGCGGTCGGCCAGCCAGCGCCCGGCGCGCGCCCCACAAACTCCAGGGATTGAATCCGGCGATTACCAGATGGCCGTCGCCGATCAGCACGCGCTGCACTTCCCGCAGCAAGGCATGCGGATCGGGGCTGAATTCCAGCGTCAGTGGCAGCAGCGCCACATCGATGCTGTCACTTTGCAAGGGCAGCGCTTCCGGCTGTGCCCGGATATGTCCAACGCCACCAGACGCCCCTGCTCCCAGCGCCCAATGGTGCCGGACCGGGCAGCCGCTCAATTCGAGCGTGCCGGCGTAGTCACCGAGACTCAGCAAGTGATAACCGAATGCACACTGCAGCCGCACCGACAGCTCGGCTTCCAGCGCGCGTTTGAGCTCGCTGCCGGCCGGCAGCTGCTGCCACGGACACGTCGCGTCGACGTCACGGCCAACAACGGTTGCGTTCATGCGTTGTGCACCTGTGTCAGACTGTCGGCCGGAACGGGCGCCCGTGCCGACGAAATGACCACTGTGACGAGAGCCTTCACGATGCTGCATGTTACCGGAATTCCGGCGTCCTACGACAACTACATCTGGCTGTTGGCGCGCCCCGGTGAGTCGCGGGTGACCATCATCGATCCGAGCAATGCCGAGCCGGTGCTGGCGCATCTTGCGCAGCATCAGCTGGTGCTCGACAGCATTCTGGTGACCCATCACCACCGCGATCACATCGGCGGCCTGACCGCATTGAAAGCGGCCACCGGCGCCCGGGTTTACGGGCCGGCCATCGAGCGGGTCGCCGACTGCGATGTCGCGCTGACCGAAGGTGATGTGGTGGACCTGCCGCATCTGGATCAGCAGCTACAGGTGCTGGCCGTGCCGGGCCATGTCCGCGAACACATTGCGTTCTATGGCGACGGTCGGCTGTTCTGCGGCGATACCCTGTTTCTGGCCGGCTGCGGCCGCATCTTCACCGGTACCGCCGAGCAGTTGTTTGCGTCGCTGCAACGTCTGGCGCAGCTGCCGCCGGACACGGCGATTTACTGCAGCCACGAATACACCGAAGCCAACCTGCGCTTTGCCCGTTCCGTCGAGCCAGACCACGCCGGTCTGGCCGCCCGGGCCGCACGCGTACAGGCCCTACGCGCGCAAGGCATCCCGACCGTGCCGGGTGTGTTGCAGGAAGAACTCGCCAGCAACCCGTTTCTGCGCTGCCACGAACCGGGCCTGCAAGCGGCAGTCGCGCGTGAAACCGGCGTTCCGATTACGGACAGCCTGAGCTGCTTCGCGGCGCTCCGGGAGTGGAAAAACCGCTTTCGCTAAGCTATTGAATGGTCGGAAAACTTTGACAGTTTGATGACCGTCTTCCTACCATAGCCACCGGTCGCCACAGCCTCGCTGGGCGCCTGTGCCAGATTTTCTTCCGCCGTCTGCCCGCTGAGGGCGGGTTGTATTCGCCGAACAACGGAGACGACACATGCGCCGAGGCCTCTGGGCTGCCGCCAGCCTGCTGTTGCTGACCGGTTGCCAACACCTCGCCACCGATGCCGATTCCGGCACGCTGCCGACACCACCGCCCGCATCCGAAACCACCATTCCCGCCGCCGAAACGGTAGCACCGCTCGTTGCCGAAACGCCGGCCGAAACCGCGGTGACGCCGGAAGCCGTTGGCCCGGCGCCGGTCACGGATCTCTGGGAGCGCATTCGCACCGGCCTGCAGTTTGAAACGGTCGAAAACGAAGACGTGCTCGCCCAGCGCGCCTGGTTCGAACGCAATCAGGAGTACATGGATCGCGTGTCGCAGCGCGCCCAGCGCTACATGCATCACATAGTCGAACGCATTGAAGCACGCGGCCTGCCGCTCGATCTGGCGCTGCTGCCGATTGTCGAAAGCGCCTTCCACCCTTACGCGTACTCGCGCAGCCGTGCCTCCGGCATCTGGCAGTTCATGCCGAAAACCGGCAAGGGCTACGGCATGGAACAAAACTGGTGGCAGGATGGCCGTCGCGACATCATTCGCTCCACCGATGCTGCGCTCGAATACCTGACGCGCCTGAACCGGATGTTTGGCGGCGACTGGCTGCTGGCGCTCGCCGCCTACAACGCCGGTGAAGGCAACATCATGCGCGCCATCAAGAAAAACCAGCGCGCCGGCAAGCCCACCGATTTCTGGTCACTGAAACTGCGCAGCGAAACCAGCGCCTATGTGCCGAAAATGCTGGCACTGGCGCAGTTGCTGCGAGAGCAGGACAAATTCGCTCTGCGCTTCCAGCCGATTCCGAATGAGCCGTATTTTGCCCGGGTGAACATCGACACCCAGATCGATCTGGCGCTGGCCGCTGAACTGTCTGGCACCCCGGAAGACGAACTCTATCAACTGAATCCGCATTTCAACCGTTGGGCAACCGACCCGAACGGTCCGCATTACCTGCTGGTGCCGCTCAGCAATGCGCCGAAGTTTGAAGACGCGCTGCGCAACACGCCGCATGAAGATCGGGTCAAATGGGCGAGCTACACCGTCAAGAGCGGCGACAACCTCGGCCGCATTGCCAAGCAGTTCCGCACCAGCGTTGAGCTGTTGCGCTCGACCAACAAGATCAAAGGCAACAATATCCGCGCCGGCCAACAGCTGTTGATTCCGAAAGCCGGCAGCAAAGCCGAAGTGCCCGGCACGCTGGTCGCAAGCCTGAGCCCGCGCCAGAAAGCCGAGCTCAACCGGGTCGCCAGCCAACGGGAAAACGCCAGCGAATACCAGGTCGAGAAAGGTGACACGCTGTGGTCGATTAGCCGTCGCCACAACATGAAACTCAACGACTTGCTCGCCCTCAACGATCTGCACAGCAAGTCGGCGTTGAAACCGGGCCAGATCATCAAGATCAGCGGGAAAAGCGCCGGCGCCACGGTCGCGGCGAGAGAAACCAGCAGCAATCCCAATCTGGCCAACCGCAAGATCCAGTACACCGTCCGCAGTGGCGACTCACTGGCGCGCATTGCCCAGAAATTCGGCGTCAAAGTGGCCGACCTCGGTCGCTGGAACAATTGGCCAGTCAATCGCGTCCTGAAACCGGGCCAGCGCCTGACCGTGTACGCCGACCTGAGCGAAATCAACGGCGGTTGAGCGGCGATTGCAGACAGTCAGATAACGATAAACCAATAAAAAACACGGCCAAGGCCGTGTTTTTTATTGGGAATACATACAACAGAAAAGGGATGCCTTAAGTCTTGGCGAAGGGCGCTTCACGTTGAAGCGATGTGTCGCACATTGAACAACCACGAGCACTGCACACAAGCAAACAAATTGGAAGGCCACTCCGACTCAAGGTGAGACAGGCAATCCGATCGTCAGGCTTTGCTCGGCGCTTTCAGGCACAGCGCCGCCTGTGAGCAGAACAGCTCGAACGCCTCTTGATCGGCAGCCGACAAGGCCTGTTCACCGCGGTCGGCATAAACCACGCCGATGACCTTGCCATTCACCGCCAACGGCGCCAACAAGCAATCGGCAGCACCGGCCTGCTTCAGCACCAAGGTAAATGCGTGCCGATCGCTGTCGCGCCACGCCCACAACGTCTGCCCCTGCACGACCTGTTGCAGCACCGGCACTTCGTTCAATACAAAACGAAACCGTCCGAGCACATTGCTGACCGGCCATTCCACAACGTATTTGCCAATCAGCTCGGTGCGAGTCGGATTCAGCAGCGCAATCATCACCCGTGGCAGGCCGGCACCGCGGTGCAGTCCTTCCAGCAACAGCTGCAGCACCAGATTGATATCGATTTTGCCGGCGCACAGCGTATTCAATTCCCGGATGATGGCGAGTTGCAATTTCAGATCCGGTTCACCGGTGAAACTCTGCGGCAAGGCTTCGGCCGCCTCGTCAGCGGCCTCCACGCCATCCTGGACATAACGCACCAATTGGCCGGCCCCGCTCGCCCTCAGCACATCGGCGGCGCGTTCGCCAGCCTCTTGCAAGCGCTTGCGCAGCTCGACCTCACTCTGGCCGGTGAACGCCATCAGTGGCTTCAGCGCGGCCTCATCCAGCTTGTTTTCGCGTAGCGCCGGCACCAGTCGAATAGCATCGAACGCATGCGCAACACATTGGGTCGCAGGCGACGCATCACGGCTGCGCAGGCTGGACAACAAGGTATCGCTGACCCGCCACTCCTGCGCCAAGCCCCACGTCAGCTGACGCAAGCGAAAACCCAATACCTGCTCCTCCGCCTCGTCCGGCGCCACCCCGCTCGCGAGCAGCTGATGCAGCTTGCTGGCGTGCTCGCCACCAGCGGCCCAGAAACTCAGCTCGCCAATGCGATACAACAGCGCCGCGATAAAAATCTCTTCAACATTCGGCTCTTTGCGCAGCAGTGCCAACTCGCGCGCCTGCATGGCGGCATGGAAGGCATCAGCCACCTCCTTGCCGAGTTCGGCACCGGTGTCGCGACTCAGCAGTTCATCCAGTAGCAGGGTCGCAACACAAATCGAGCGCAAGGTCTGGAAGCCGAGCACGATCACTGCCCGACTCACCGTATTGATACGTTTCTGGGAAGGGTTGAAATAGACGCTATTGGCAAGACGAAGAATTTTCGCCGTCATGGCCGGGTCGCGCAGAATCACCCGGGTCAGTTCAGCCGCGTGGCTCAGCATGAATTCATTGAGCGCGGCTATTTGCTGCAAGGTTTGGCCAAAGGCCGGCATTTCGGCCTTGGCAATGTGGCTGACCCAGTCTTGAACCGAACGCGCCATTCTGATTCAACCTGCGACTTCATTATTTGCCAAGTATGGCACGACAAATAAAAAACCCCGCAGGGCGGGGTTTTTTATTTGTCTACTACAATCTGAAACAATCACTCATTCCGCAGCAATACGCTTGCTGTTGATGAAGTTGATCCAAGATGAGGCGTTGTTGCGCGACTTGTCGTACTGGGTGGCCTTCTCCAAATTGCTCAAGGCTTGCTGCACCTTGCCCAAATTGTACTGAGCAATACCCAAGTTCAGGTAAACCCGACCCGGGTCCTTCAAACCACCTTTTTCCAGCGCCTTACCGAATGCCGTTGCGGCTTCTGGCCACTTCTCATCTTGGGCATAAATCTCGCCCTGATAAACAAAGTAGGTGCCATCAGTCGCAAACTTCGCCGCTTCACCGTAGGCCGCAATGGCCTTGTTGAAGTCGCGGGCAAAGTTGTAGTTCTGCGCAACGGAACGCCAATTCTTTTCG
>CAMLKQ010000074.1 GCA_946480585.1 uncultured Kangiella sp. | reverse complement strand
AAAAGCCAAACGTTTCATTTCGTCTCCTTGTTGTTGAAAACGGTGTTGTTGAAAACGGTGTTTTTGAAAATCGTGTTATTGAAATTCGGCCTTGTTGAAAACCGTCCTAAAGAAAATCTTTCAATAAACACTCACGCCCTTACTCGGCATAAATCGCAATGTTACGTTCACCATGGCGATTGATCGACGCCCGGTACATGCCTTTGCTGTTGAACGGCAACGCCACGTTGCCCTGCGCGTCGACGGCGACGATACCGCCCTCGCCACCCATTTTGACCAGTTTGTCCTTAACAACCGCTGAAGCGGCCTCGGCGAGCGACTGCTTCAGGTACTCGACGCGGGCGCAGATGTCATGCGCCACCGCGGCGCGAATAAAGTATTCGCCGTGACCAGTGGCCGAGACGGCACAGACCGCATTGGCATAGGTGCCGGCGCCTATTACCGGCGCATCCCCGACCCTGCCCCAGCGCTTGTTGGTCATGCCGCCGGTAGAAGTGGCGGCCGCCAACCTGCCGGAACGATCCAGCGCCACAGCACCGACCGTGCCGAACCGATTCTCCTGCTCGGAGAATCGATACGATTGCTTGCGGCCTTTGGTTTGATCGGCATCTTCCGACAGGCCAGTGGCGCCTTTGTCCTGCTGCAACAACTTCTGCAGCTGCTGCCAACGACGCTCGGTATGAAAATAGGCCGGCTCGACCAACTCGACTTTCTGGGTCCGGGCAAAGGCTTCGGCACCGTCGCCGATCAGCATCACATGTGGCGAGCTGTCCATGACCCGGCGCGCCAGCGTGATCGGATTCCTGACCGTGGTGACACCGGCGATGGCGCCAGCGGCAAGCGTGCTGCCATCCATGATCGCGGCATCGAGTTCGTTTTTGCCTTCATGGGTAAACACCGCGCCCTTGCCGGCATTGAACAGCGGCGAATCTTCCATCACCCGGACGCTGGCCTCAACCGCATCAAGGCTGCTGCCGCCCTGCTGCAGAATGCGGTAACCGGCATCGAGCGCCTGCGCGAGTGTGTCGCGATACTGTTTTTCCAGTTCTGGCGACAACTCACTGCGCAAAATGGTGCCGGCACCGCCGTGTATGGCGATGGCAATCGGCGCATCCGTTGTCTCTTCTGCCGCCTGCACGGCGCTGCCTGTCAGTGCAGTCATCAGCAACACTCCTGCCAGTCGTAACCGGTTCATGCGCGTGCCATCCCAAATGCGAGCAAATTGGCCACCGCGAGTCCAAGGATCACGGTGAGGGTCAGCACCGTGCCGACAAAGCGGCCGACACTCACTTTCGGCGATCGGCTCAGCCCGAGTGCATGCAACAAGCGACCGACCAGCAAGGTGGCGCCGAAAATGTGCAAGGTCATGGCACTGCCTTTGTTGAGTTCAAGCGCCGCCAGCAGAATCAGCGCGATCGGAATGGTTTCAATGGCGTTGCCATGGGCACGGATCGCCAGCAGCAAGGATTTTTCCCCACCATCGCCAACGCCGATTCGGTGTTTCCATCGTTTGGCAACGATGCGCAAAATCAGCACAATGACCAGCAGACCCAACAACGCCGCGTAAAAACCGGTAATCGGCAACAACATCAAGGCATACTCCGATAACGTCGGCAGCGCTGCGCCGACCATGCAGGTCCGGCAAGGCTACGTGAGCTTGCAACAGACTGACAAGTCGGCCGCGGGCCGGCATTTTTACCCGATGCGACGATGCTGACAGTCATCACGCCGGCCTGCCGCGGTGTCATAGACAAAACTGCCGACACGCACCATAACAACACTCACCATGACAACACGCACTATGACAACAAGAGGAACCGCGTTGTGAAAGTTTCCGCCACTGTTGCCGCCATCATTGAACGTGACGGCCGCTTCCTGGTTGTCGAAGAGTCCGACAAACAGGACGGCCGACGCGTACTGAACCAACCCGCTGGCCACGTCGAACCGGGCGAAAGCCTGATCGCCGCCGCCATACGGGAGGTCGCCGAGGAAGCCGGGCTGCCGTTCACACCGGACGCTGTGGTCGGCGTGTACCGGCTGACCGCCCGCAACGGCCGCGATTACCTGCGCATCTGCTTTGCCGGCACGGTCCCGCCGGAGGCTGTCGCCCAGCCTTGTGATGGCGACATTCATGCCTGTCACTGGCTGACGTTGCCGGAGATCATTGCCTTTGGCCCGCGCAGTTCGCTGGTACTGCAGTGCATTCAGGACTATCAGGCCGGCCAGCGGCTGCCACTGACCGCCTTTTCGGTCTACAAGAGCGATGACTGAGGCCGGCGTCCGGTGCGGCCTGGTGAAAACTTGACCAACCGAGCCATGCTAGAATCCGCGCCCCTTTTTCTGCCTGTCGTCTGAGTTTGCCCATGAGCACTGCCCCGCGCGTCATCGTCGGTTTGTCCGGCGGCGTCGATTCCTCGGTTTCGGCCTGGCTGTTGAAGCAGCAGGGCTACCGGGTCGAGGGCCTGTTCATGAAGAACTGGGAAGAAGACGACACCGACGAGTTCTGCTCGGCCGCGCAGGATCGCGCCGATGCCCAGGCGGTCGCCGAGAAAATCGGCATCCCGTTCCATACGGTCAATTTCGCCGCCGAATACTGGGACAACGTTTTTGAGCATTTCCTGACCGAATACAAGGCCGGCCGGACACCGAATCCGGACATCCTGTGCAACAAGGAAATCAAGTTCAAAGCCTTTCTCGATTTCGCCAAGCACCTCGGCGCCGATTACATCGCCACCGGCCACTACGCCCGGCGCGCCGACGTCAACGGTCAGGCACAATTGCTGCGCGGCGTCGACGGCAACAAGGACCAGAGTTACTTTCTCTACACCTTGCAACAGGCGCAGCTGAAGCATGCGCTGTTTCCGGTCGGCGAACTGGAAAAACCGGAAGTGCGCCGCATTGCTGCCGAGCAAGGTTTTGTCACCGCCGAAAAGAAAGATTCGACCGGCATCTGCTTCATTGGCGAGCGCCGGTTCAGCGAATTTCTGAGCCGCTATCTGCCGGCGCAACCGGGCAATATCGAAACGGTTGAAGGCAAGGTGATTGGTCGCCACAGCGGCCTGATGTACCACACGCTCGGCCAGCGCAAAGGCCTCGGCATTGGCGGTCTCAAAGGCGCCGACGAATCGCCGTGGTTTGTCGTCGCCAAAGATCTGGCGCGCAATGTATTGGTGGTCACCCAAGGCCACGATGACTCCTACTTGATGAGCACCGCCTTGCATGCCGGCCAGCTGCACTGGGTCGCCGGCGCGCCGCCGGCAGCGCGATTTGATTGCACCGCCAAGGTCCGCTACCGTCAGCACGATTTTCCGTGCACGGTCAGTGTTCGTGCCGATGGCACGGTCGATGTGAGCTTCCCGGAACCGCAGCGCTCGGTCACCCCTGGCCAGTCGCTGGTGCTGTACGCCGGCGAGGTCTGCCTCGGCGGCGGCATCATCGAATCGACCACCTCGCTACGGCCGCTGCCGGCCCGTACGCTTGCCGAAAAAGTCTGATTTTTCGCAAGGTTTTTCGCCCGCTTCGTTGACCGGTTTTGCTTGACCGGTCAAAACCGCCTCCGTATCGTGCAACTCGGCTCGGTTTAGCCCCTCTAAAGGGGTGCCGTTTCCTGCAACGAGGTGAGCAAGCAATGGAATACAACGCCCAAGGTTACAGTCCGTCGGTTTACGCCGGCGTAGAGACGCGCGCTGCGGAAATCAACAAGGTTTTGAAGAACACCTACATGCTGCTGTCGGCAACCTTGCTGTTCAGCGCATTGACGGCTTATGTCGGCATGTTGTTCGCGCCGTCGGCCAGCCCGTGGATCTCCTTGATCGGTGCGTTCGCACTGCTGTACGGCGTGCACAAAACCGCCGATTCGGCTGCCGGCCTGGCGCTGGTATTTGCCTTCACCGGCTGGATGGGTTTCTGGCTGGCCCCGATGCTGAACTTCTTCCTCGCGAAAGCCGGCGGCGGTCTGATTGTGCTGCAGGCACTCGGTGGCACCGGTCTGATTTTCCTGTCGCTGTCGGCCTATGTGCTGAACACCCGCAAGGACTTCAGCTTCATGCGTGGTTTCCTGTTCGTCGGTCTGATGGTGGTGTTTTTCAGCGCCCTCGCAATGCTGGTTGCCAGCTACTTCTTTGGCGTCCACATCCCGATGCTGAGCATGGCGCTGTCGGCGGCCTGCGTGCTGCTGTTCTCGGCCTTCATCCTGTACGACACCAGCAACATCATCCACGGCGGCGAAACCAACTACATCCGCGCCACCGTGTCGCTGTACCTGAACATCTACAACATCTTCACCAACCTGATGATGTTGCTGGGCATGTCCAGCGACGACTGAAGCACCGCGTCGATACCCGCGCTACAATAAAGCCCGCTTCGGCGGGCTTTGTTTTTGCCCGGCCGTTTTGCCCGTCGCCACCGAGACCGCCCGGATGAGCCACAAGCGCTTTGCCCTTTATGTCACCGCCAACCCGATCAGCCGGCAAGGCCAGCTGTCGGCGCTGCGCTTTGCCGAGGCGGCACTGGCCAGCGGCCATCACATCGCGCGGGTATTTTTTGCCGGCGATGCCGTGCTGGTCGGTCAGGCCGAACTTGATATCCCGAGCGACGAACCTGCACTGCAGCAGCGTTGGCAAACGCTGGTCGAAGCCGACGGCACCGAACTCTTGCTGTGTTCCGCCGCCGCGCAACGCTACGGCCTCAAGGCCGATGCCAGCGGCAAACACAATCTGGCGGCGCATTTCAGCATCAGCGGGCTCGGCTCGCTGGTCGAATGCACGCTCGATTGTGATCGCGTCATCCATTTCCCGGGTTGAGGCAAGCCACGATGAAAACCCAGCACATCGGCATTGTCATCACCCGCCCGCCGCACGGCAGCGACAGCGCCAGCCAAGCGCTCGACACCGCCCTCGCCTGTGCCGCGTTTGATCAGCATGTTACGGTGATCTTTCAGGACGACGGCATCTGGCAACTGTTGCCGCAACCGATTGCCAGTCCGCTCGGCGACAAATCCCTGCTCGCGCAATTCCATTTGATGCCGCTGTACGGCGTGGCGTCGGTGCGGATATGCCGAGACAGTTTGCGCCATGCCGGCATCGATGCCAGCCAACTGGCCTTGAATGATGAGCTGAACAGCCTTGCTGAGTTGAAAAGCCGTGCCGAACTCAGCAGCGAATTGGCCCAGTTGGATCAGGTCTGGGTGTACTGAACCATGACGATTTCGCCCATGAATACCGCGCCCAAAAAACGCAGCCTGCACAGCCTGCACACCGCCAGCAGCGAGGCGCTGCGCCGCGCGCTTGCGGCCCTGCAACCAGACGATGCGATCCTGCTGCGCGAAGATGCCGTGCTGCTGGCACGCCATGAATTGCTCGCCAACGCGCTGCTGCCGGCTCGCTACACCATTCAAGCTGATATCGACGCACGCGGCCTCAATTCACTACTACCGGGCTACATCCAGCCGATCAGCGAGCAGGCGTTTGTCGAACTGACGCTGCTGCATGATCGCGTCATTGCCTGGTCCTGAATCACGATGAGCACGCAACCGACTTTGCTTGTTGAAGGGCATACCATTGCCACCGACAACCACGGTTATCTGCGACAACGCAGCGACTGGACGCGCGCCGTCGCCGAAGCCATCGCGATACAGGAAGGCATTCAACTGACTGCCGAGCACTGGCAGGTCATCGGCTATGTGCAAGCGTTCTATGACGAATTCCAAAGCAGCCCGGCAATCCGGCCACTGGTGAAATACCTCGCCCAGCACTGGGGCCCGGAAAAAGGCAACAGCCTGTACCTGCACACGCTGTTCAAGGAACCGGCCAAACAGGCGACCAAAATCGCCGGCCTGCCGAAACCGGCGCGCTGTATCTGAACTCCGACATTTCTGGTATTTCGCCTTCACCGGCAAACCGCCGGTAGCAAATTCGTGCCGTGTCCGTCGCACATCCTGCGACCTTTTCCTCACGCAATTGCCAGCCTCGATCCACGCGTGTATGGTCAGCCTCCTGCGCTGCAAGGATTCTCCGCCAATGTTGGATGGCATGACACATTCTTCGCCCGCTTCGTCGGCAAACCGACATAACGCGCTGCTCGCTCTGCTGCTGTTTGCGCCGGCCCCTACCGTCGGGGTTGCCATCGCGCTTTACGGTACACCGGGACCGCTCGGTTCGGCGCTGTGGGCATTTGCCAAACTGTGGTTTCTGCTCGGACCTGCATTGTGGTTTTTGCTCAAGGAACGGCAGCCTTGGTCGTGGTCGCCGCTGGCAGCAACCCAGCGCACAGCGGGCGTTGTGGCCGGTCTTGCGTCCGGCGTGTTGATGGCCGCCAGCATCGTTGCCGGCTATTACCTGTTTGGCAAAGGCCAGTTTGATCCGGCGCCGATGCGCGAGCTGCTGAGCACTGCCGGTTTGTCATCGCCTGAACGTTATCTGCTGATGGCGGCGTACTGGACGTTCTTCAACAGCCTGGTCGAGGAATACGCGTTTCGTTGGTTTCTGTACCGGCAATCCGAGCAACTGCTGTCGCCGCGCAATGCCGTGTTGCTCGCGGCCGTTATTTTCATGGTGCATCACAGCGTGGCCTTGTCAGCCTATGTGCCGTGGCAACTCAACGCGCTGGCATCGCTCGGCGTGCTGCTGGCCGGCGTGATCTGGAGTCTGCTGTACGCGCGTTACCGCAGCATCTGGCCGGGTTATTTCAGCCACATTCTGGCCGACATTGCCGTGTTCGCAATTGGTTACGATGCGCTATTCAACTAATTCGCTTGCGCTTCGCGTGATCCGCACTCGCGCTCGTTAATGAACTCAATCAAGGAGGATGTATGCCATTTGCGATCGATTCACCGGTTTTCCATCATCAAGAGCCAATCCCTACGGTCTATACCTGCGAAGGTCGTGATCTGGCGCCGCCGCTGACCTGGCAAAACGCGCCGGCAGGCACCAAATCACTGGTGCTGATCGTCGATGATCCGGACGCGCCGGATCCGCGCGCACCAAAAATCACGTGGGTACATTGGCTGGTTTATAACCTGCCTGCTGACAGCCAAGGTTTGCCAGAGGGCGGCACGCTGCCCGCTGGCGCCAAGTCGGCACTGAACGATTGGCAACGCGAAGGCTATGGCGGCCCCTGCCCGCCGATCGGTCGGCACCGCTACTTCCATAAACTGTATGCACTCGACACCGTGCTGCCCGATCTCGGCAAAGCCAACAAAGCTGCATTGGAACAAGCCATGAAAGGCCATGTGCTGGCCGAAACACAACTCATCGGCACCTACGAAAAAACGGGCAAGAAGCCGTGAGCGCATCAGCACCCGCCGTCGTCCAGCGACTGTTCGCAGCCCTGTGCATCATCCTCCCCTGCTTGTTGCACGTTTCGCCGGCCTGTGCCGGCGAAATTGCGTTGAGCTTCGATGATGCACCGCGACCCGATGGCCGTTATTTCAGCAGCGCCCAGCGCAGTCAGCAGTTGCTGGAACAGCTGCGACTGGCGGGTGTGCGAGAAGCACTGTTCTTTGTCACCACCAGCAATCTGACCGACAACAACCGGCCGCAATTGCTGGCCTATGCCGCTGCCGGCCACAAACTGGCCAATCACAGTCATCGCCACAGCCGGCCGGATACCTTGGGCCTGGCCGGTTTTCGCGAAGACTTGCGTCTGGCCGACGCCCGGCTGCGCGAGCTGCCGGGCTTTCTGCCGCTGTTCCGCTTTCCGTTTCTCGACGAAGGCAAAACCACCGACACGCACCGAGATCTGTTGCAAGCACTGGCTGATCACGGCTACCGCAATGGCTACGTCACCGTCGACAACTACGACTGGTATCTCGACGCGCAATTTCAGGATGCGCTGAAAGCCGGCAAGTCAATTGACTATGGCAAGCTCCGGCAGGTGTACCTCGACGTGCTCTGGCAAAGCATCTTGTTCTATGACCGCATCGCCGTGCAGCAACTCGGCCGCTCACCGCGGCATGTGCTGTTACTGCACGAAAACGATCTCGCGGCCTTGTTTATTGCCGATCTGGTGCGGCATATTCGGGCGCAGGGCTGGACCGTCATCCCGGCCACACAGGCTTACCAGGATCCCATCGCCGAACACATCCCGGACACGCTCTTCAATGGTCAGGGCCGGGTCGCAGCGCTGGCGGCGGCGAGCGGCGTCAAACGTCGCGAGCTGGTGCCGGACAGCGAAGACGAAGCATGGTTGCAGAACCATTTGCAAGAGCAGGCCGTATTTCAGTGACCGCGATGGCTGACATCTGACGCGCATCGCACAGCGCAGTAAAAGGACAACAAGAACATGAGCATGGTGGTTTTCTGGTCGGCGTTTGTGTCCGGCTTCATCCTGATGGTGCTGGAAATGCTTGGCGGCCGCATTCTGGCGCCGTGGTTTGGTGGCGATATTTACGTCTGGGGCAGCATCATCACGGTGTTCATGCTGGCGCTCAGCATCGGTTACTTGCTCGGTGGTCGCTGGTCCTTGCACAACGCCAGCGTTCGCCGCTATGGCATCATCTTCGTGCTCGCAGGCGTCCTGATGTTGCCGGTTGTCTATCTGTCGGAACCGATCATGGCGGCTATCTTCGATGTCATCATCGATCCGCGTTACGGTTCCTTGGTCGCCTCGCTGGTGCTGTTTCTGGCGCCCTCGGTGGTCATGGGCATGGTGTCGCCTTACTCGATTCGTTTGCTGACCCGCTCACGCGAAACCAGCGGCCACTCGGCTGGCGTGTTGTATTTTGTTTCGACCCTGGGCAGCGCACTCGGCACGCTGGCAACGTCGTTTTATCTGGTTGCCTTGGCTGAAATGAATCAGATTCTGTTGGTCGCCATCGCCGTCATGATTGGCAACGGCCTGTTGTTGCTGGCGCTACATAAACGTTTTCCGGTTGCTTGAGCTACTGCCGCCGCAAAGCAGCGCGCGGCGGCAAAACCGGCAGCCCCTGACTCAGACTTTTCTGGACGCACCCATGAAAACGCTGTTTACCGCTTTGACCGCAACGCTGCTGCTGGCCAGCACCACGGCCGACGCCAAAATCATT
>CAMLKQ010000073.1 GCA_946480585.1 uncultured Kangiella sp. | reverse complement strand
ACGCGCCTTTCTGGTGGCCGAACAATTCGCTTTCGAACAGCGATTCCGGAATGGCGCCCATATTGACGCTGACAAAACTGCCTGCATGCCGTGCCGACTGTTGATGCAGCCATTGCGCCAACTGGCTTTTGCCGGTGCCGTTCTCGCCAGTCAGCAGAATGTTGAGATCGGTGCCGGCAACGCTGGCGGCCTTGCTCATCAACTGTTGCATGGCCGCGGAGTCGCCGAGCCATGGTTCCTGCTGGCCCTGCTGCTTGAGCAGGGCGTTTTCCTGACCAAGCCGGTGCAGCTGGCGCCGCTGCTGCGCCAACTCCAGCAGGTTGCCAATCAAGGTCAGCAGCCGGGTGTTGTCCCACGGTTTTTCGATGAAGTCGTTGGCGCCTTCGCGCATGGCGGCGACCGCGATGTCGATGGTGCCCCAGCCGGTCATCGCGACGATGGGCAGATCGCTGTCGAGCGCACGCGCCTCGCGGATGAGCTGCATGCCTTCACTGCCGGAAGTGGTGTCGCGGTCGTAATTCAAATCCATCAGCAACAGATCGTAGCGCTGCGTTTGCAAGGCGCTGAGCGCCGCGGCTGGGCTGGTCACGGTTTCGCTGCGATGGCCGGCCGATTTCAGCAGCAGCCGCAAGGCACTCAGCACGCTGCTGTCGTCGTCGGCAATCAGGATGGTGGCAGTCATGCAGATTCCAGTGTTCGGTAGATGTGGTCTGGGGGCCGGGTTAGCGCCGCTGGCAGCAAAGTGTTGGCAGCGCGTCGAGGCCGGAAACAGCATCGGGCGCAATGCGCCCGATGATCATGGCAGGACCGGATTGTCGACTATTCATAGCGCAATGCGCTAGCCGGCGACAAGCTGACAGCGCGCCGCGCCGGCAGCAAGGTGGCGGTCGCAACAATGGCTCCGACCAGCAGCAGCACGCCGGCGGTGATGCGCGGCAATTGTGTCTCGATGCCATACAAGGTTGACGTCAGCGCGTCGACCAGCAATAGCCCCAGCGCCAAGCCCAAGGCCGCACCGATGACAAAGCGCAGGCCACCTTGTCGCATCAGCATTGCCAGTACCCGCTGTTCGGAGGCGCCGAGCGCGCGTCGCACGCCCAATTCTTGCGTGCGCAGCACCACCGAGCGGGCGATGACGCCATAGATGCCACTCGCGGCCAGCAGCACACCAAGGGCGGCGATGATCAGGAACAGGTTGCTGACAAAGATCAGTCCGGCGTTGTAACGGTAGATCTGTTCGTTCAGGCTGCGCACGCCGTGAATCGGAATGTCGCGGTCGGCATTGGCCACCGCCATGGCAAGCGGATGGGCCAGCGCCATCGGCTCCTGATCGGTCTTCACCGCGACCATGAGATCTTCTTCCGGTCGCTGCCGTATCGACAGATACATGTCGGCATAGCTGGCGAAGTCGACGTAAGGTTGTCCGTACATGGCTTCGCCCACCACGCCGATCACCGTGTACCATTTTTCATTGTCCGGATCGTGATTGCGATCGAGCCCGATGCGTTTGCCAATCGGACTTTGGCCCGGCCAATGCCGATCGGCAAAGTCACGGCTGATGATCACCACACGCTCGCTGCTGGCGGTGTCGCGGCTGTCAAACCGGCGGCCGTGTAGCAGCGGGATCTCGAACAATGAAAAATAATGGTCGGACACAAGCACCCGGGTCGCGCTCGGATAACGTTGGTCCGGCACTTCCGTGCCCTCGACGAGATAGGTCCAGATCGGCCCGTACATGCCGGGCAAATGGCAAGCGAGCGCCACCTGTTGCACGCCAGGTTGCCGGCCGAGATCGGCCAGCAGGCGATCGGCGAAGCGCTGGTGGGTCGCTTCATCCTGATCATAGGCCTGGGTGTACAGATCCAGCTCGCCGATCAGTACGTTGTCGGTGCGGGCGCCGTAATCGGCGTTCAGGGTGTTGCGGGTCGAACCGATCAGCGTGAGCGCGACCATCAGCAACGCGATCGACAGCGCGATCTCGGTGACCACCAATACTTGTGTCAGCCGGGTCAGTTGCAAACCTTGCGCACCGCGAGTGCCATCGCGCAGAAAGCGGGTGATGTCGCCGCTGCTGATACGCACCGCCGGATACAAGCCGACCGAGACGGCTGTGACCACAGTCAGCAATGCGGCAAACCCTAGTGACGTGCCATCCAGACGGAACTGCCACCAGAACGGCAAACTGTCATTGAAGCCTGCAATTTGCGCTTCACTCCATTGCATGCCCCAGCTGGCGAAAAACACGCCGACAAAACCGCCGGCAGCGGCGAGCAGCAGTGCTTCCCACAGCAATTGCCGCACCAGTGTCGGCCGTGGTGCGCCGAGCGCGGAGCGAATCGCCACTTCTTTCTGGCGTTCGGCAGCGCGTACCAGCAGTAGGTTGCCGGCATTCAGGATCACCAGCAGCAGGATGAATCCCGCCGCCGCAATCATCACCGCGATGAACATCATCGAGTTGGTCATGGTGTGCTGGGTGAATGGCCACACCCGCACGCTTTCATTGCTGTTGGTTTGCGGAAACTGTTGCTCCAGCTGTTTGGCGATGGCTTTCAAGTCGGCGTCAGCATCGGCAATGCTTATGCCGGCTTTGAGTTTGCCAATAATGCTGGTGTACGGGCCGTCGCCCGGTTGCAAGCTGCCGAGTGCCGGCAGCGGCAGCCACATATCGCTGGCTTCAGGAAACGCGTAGTCGGCAGGCATCACGCCGACCACGGTGACCGGCAGGTCATCTATCCGGATCACGCGGCCGACAATGTCGTCTGCACTCTGAAACGCGTTGCGCCACAACCGGTAGGAAATCACCGCGACCGTGGCGGTGTCGGTTTCGCTGTCGCTTGCTTGCAGGGTGCGGCCACGCAGCGCCGGGACGGCGGTCAGCTCAAACAGCTGATGGTTGCTGTACGTGGCTTCGATGCGTGTCGCCATGGTGATGCCGGACAAGGTGACGTGACTTTTCCGGGCCTGCACAAATTGCTCGAATGATTGCTGCTCGGCCGCCATGCGGGCATACGTGAAGCTGTCGAGCGAGTTGCCCGCCTGTTCGGTGCCATCGACGACTTGGCCGACATAGACCAAGCGCTCCTGATCCGGAAACGGCAGTTCGGCAAATGCCAACACGCGCACCAGCGCAAACATGTAGACGGCAATGCCAAGTCCCGCCGCCAATACGAACAGTGTCAACGCACTGAAGCCCGGTGTTTTCACCAGCAATCGCAGCGCGTAGCGGATTTCCTGCCACATAGCATTTCCTTTTTTCAGACTGGCGCGCAGCCAGTTCGTTAGCTGTCCAATGCCTCAATCAATTCCTGGTCAAGCCGGGTTGTGCCGGATCGCCGGCGATGGTGCTTTCGATCCAGGCGAGGTAACGGGAAATGCGCACGCTGTTGCCGCGGTCGCCGTAACGCGCACCGGGATAGCCGCGCAGCTCACCGTCACTGGACACCCAGGAAGCGAGACCGGCCAGTTGCCACTGCTGACCGGTTTCGATCAGCACCGGACTGCCACTGTCGCCGCTACCGGTCATGCCCTCGAGCGGCAGCGCTGACGGCGGCGCATCGAACCGGTACGACAACCAACGCGCATCGGCATGCGAGATCACATTGAACGCGCGCCGCAGTGCCGTGCGACGCGGGCCGTCCGCAATCTCACGGTCGTTGCCGGTGCCGGTTGCACCTTTGCCGATCAGCTGCACGGTCTTGCCGACCTCATCGCCACCACGATAAAGCGCGACCGGCGCAACGTCGGAAACCGGCGTTTGCAACTTGACCAGGGCGATGTCATCCGAGCCCGCCAAAAAGGCCATCAGCTGACCGGCGTCAGCCGATGCCAAGGCGGATTGGATGAGCGCGTCGGACGGCATTTTGAATCCCGGATGGACGATGACGGACTGCACTTTTCGCGCTTGTCCGGCAATGTGGATTTCCTGCAGCGGCATGTGCAGACAGGCCACATGCGCGACGGTCACCACCCATTGCGGTGCAATCAGCACGCCGTGACCTTCGCCCGGAAAATCGGCCAAGGCCGGCAATGCCGCCGCATTTGTCCGATATGCCGCATCAGCGGTGTCGTCACGAATGATGATGGCGCTGGCGGTTGCAGAAACCGCCAGCAGCACCGCGCAAACAGCAGCTGCCGTCTTGTTCATGGTGTTCAACTCCGTGTGTGCCTTGCGCAACGTTCATTCGTGCCGTAGCGCCGCTGCCGGTGACAAGGCAACGGCTTTACGTGCCGGCCAGAATGTCGCCAGACCCACGATGCTGCCGACCAGCAGCAGCACGGTCAGCGCCACCGCCGTGCCTTTGCCGTCGAGACCGAACATCGCGTAGCGCATGGCATGCATCAGCAATACGCCGAGCGACAAACCCACGCCGCCACCGATCGCGAAACGCCAACCGCCTTGGCGCATCAACATCGCCAGAACCCGTTGTTCGGACGCGCCGAGTGCACGGCGCACGCCCAGTTCCTGGGTGCGCAGCGCAACCGAGCGGGCGATGACACCGTAAATGCCACTGGCGGCGAGCAATACGCCCAGCGCGGCCATGGCCAGAAACTGTTTGGTGATCCAGACCAGGCCGGCGTTGCTGGTATAGCGGTAGATGCGCTCAGCCAGTGGTATCACGTTGTCGATCGGCAATCGGGTATCGAGGCGGCTGACTTCGCTCGCGAGCGTGCGCGCCAGCGTCATCGGCGCATCCGTGGTCGCGACCGCGACCAGCAATTCCGTGGTCGGCCGTTGCCGCTGACTGAAGTACAGCGCCGAATAATCCGGTTGCGCCATGTTGTCCTGCTGATACAACACGTCATCGACGACGCCGATCACGGTGTACCAGCGCAGTGCTTCCGGTGAGGATGACGTAAGGGCTGATTCGCCCGGCGCGGTGGTGCTGGCCAGCGGCAGTTGCAGCCGTTTGCCGAGTGCCGACTGCTGTGGCCAGTGCCGATCGGCAAACTGCTTGCTGACGATCACCACCGGGTCACCGCTGCTGTCGCGGTGATCAAACACTCGGCCCTGCAGCAGCGAAATATCGAACGCCGTGAAATAGCGGTCCGACACGATCACCCGCTGCACGCTCGGATAGCGTTCGTCGGTGACCTGTTGCCCTTCAATCAGATAACTTTCCTCGGCGCCGAACATGCCGGGCAGGTGACTTGCAAAAGCCACCTGCTGAACACCGTGTTGCGCCTGCATGGCAGCTTCGAGTTGATCGCGAAAGGTCTGGTGAGCGGTCAGCGGATAACGCGTGGCTGGCAAATCGAGGTTGGCGATCAGCACATTGTCGATACGGGCACGAAAATCGATATTCACTTTGCTGTAGGTGGAAATGCTCAGCATCAGCGCGACGATCAGCAAGGCGACTGACAAGGCGATTTCCGCCATCACCAGCACATCGGTCAGCCGCTTCATTTTCAGACCGTTGCTGCCGCGGGTGCCGTCGCGCAGAAACTGGTTCAGATCGCCGGAGCTGGCACGCAGCGCCGGATACAGGCCAACCGCAATGCCGGTCAACAGGATCAGGCCAAACGCAAAGCGCAGATCGGCGCCGGTCAGTTCAAAGCGCCACCAGAACGGCAGGTGCGTGATGAAGCCGGCAAGCTCCTGATTGTTCCAGCCGAGGCTCCAGCTCGCAAAAAAGACGCCGATGAGGCCGCCGGCCATGGTCAGCAACACGGCTTGCCACAGCATTTGCCGCACCAGCGTCAGGCGCGGCGCGCCGAGTGCCGAGCGAATGGCGATTTCTTTTTGCCGCTCGGCGGCGCGCGCCAGCAACAAGTTGCCGGCATTCAACATCACCAACAGCAGAATGAAGGCCGCTGCGGAGGCCATCACCATCAACACACTCATGCCGCCGCTGGTGATGTGCTGCTGAACAAACGGCCACACCACCACATTGCGGTTGGCGTTGGTGGCCGGAAACTGTTGTTCGAGCTGACTGGCCATCGCTTTCAGTTCGGCTTCGGCGGTGTGCCGTTTGCTGCCGACACGCAAGCGGCCAATGATGCTGGCGTCCGGGCCTGCGCCCGGTTGCAGCGCCGGGGTGTCCGGCAGCGGCAGCCAGGCATCGGTCCAGTTCGGAAAGGCAAAACCTGCCGGCATCACGCCGACGACTTGGGTTGGTGTGTCGTTGAGCGTGATGGTGCGGCCAATCACGTTCGGATCGGCGTCGAACGTGTCCTGCCACAACGCGTACGACAACACCGCCACCGGCGCGGCGCCCGGCGCCGAGTCGGCCGGTTGCAGCACCTTGCCGAGCAGCGCCGGTACTGCCGTCACGTCGAACAACTGGCTGTTGCTCAGATTGGTGCGCAGCCGCTTCGACCATTCGCCATCGACCAAGGTGGCGGCATCGGAACGCGATTGAAAGAACCGATCAAAATGTTGCTGGCCGGCGGCCAACTGCTGGAAATCAAAACGGTTGATCGCGTTGCCGCTGATCTCTTTGCCGTTGATCTCGGCGCCGACCATCATCAGCCGTTCATAGTCCGGATATGGCAGTTCCGCGTAACCGAGCGTGCGCACAAAGGCGTGCATGTACACCGCCACACACAGCCCGGCTGCTAGGACAAACAGCGTCAGCGCGGTGAAGCCCGGTGTCTTGCTGAGCAAACGCAAGGCATAGTGAATTTCACGCCACATTTAAAGCTCTCCGTTGCATCAATGTCGTGCTGGGCGGGGCATCACAGCGCCGGCTTGGTACCGGCGGCCATCGCCGGTTTTGCCCAGGGTTCAGCTGGTGCGCGCACATAGCGTGCGACGACATAGCCCCACGGAATCACCAGCGGCAGCAACACGATGCCGATCAGGCATTCGATCAGCGTTTCTGAGGCGTAACCGTCGAGGCCCGGGCCCTGCCACATCGGCAGCACCGACGCCACCACCCAGATGACTTTCCACAGCAGCTCAAGCAGCAACAGCGGCAACATCTGCAGCGGGTAGCGCAGGCCGAGCAGACAAAGCAGGCCCAGCGCGCCAAGCAGCGCGCGGATCACCGATTTCGGTCCGGCGATGAGATCCGGTGGCGAAATGATGTTGGGCCAAATGGCGAGCAGCAGGCCAACGGCCATCAGCAGATACATCGCGCGCAGGGCGTACAGCCGAACAACGCCAACTTCGTTCATGTTTGTCATCTCCGTATGAGGTTCAGGCGGCTGCGGCGGCATCGGTGCGGCTGTCATCGACAATGCGGCCATCGAACAGCGCGATTTGGCGCTGCGCGGCTTTGGCGGAACGCGGATCGTGGGTGACCATGACAATGGTGGCGCCGTCGCGGTGCAGCTGCTTGAGCAGATCCATCACCATTTCGGCATTGCGCGAATCGAGGTTGCCGGTCGGTTCGTCGGCGAGCAGCAGCGACGGCTTGCCAGCGAGTGCGCGGGCAATGGCAACGCGCTGTTGCTGGCCACCGGAAAGCTGACTCGGGTAATGCTGGCTACGATGGCTCATGTCGACTTTCGCCAGCGCGTCCTGCGCCATTTGTCGGCGCTGGGCATTGTTCAGATCGTCGCGGTAGGTCAGCGGCAGTTCGACGTTTTCCAGCACGTTCAGATCGGAGATCAGGTTGAACGCCTGAAAAATGAAGCCGACTTCACGGTTGCGCACCTTGGCGCGTTCGCGGTTGTTCAATTGGTCGACGCGCTTGCCAGCCAAGCGGTATTCGCCTTCGCTCGGCATGTCGAGCAATCCGAGCACCGACAGCAAGGTCGATTTGCCGCAACCGGACGGTCCGGTGATCGACACGTACTCGCCGGGGTTGATGGTCAGGTAAATGCTGCTCAGTGCCAGCGTTTCGACTTCATCGGTCAGAAAGGTCTTGCCGACATTGTCGAGGGCAATGACCGGGGTGGCGGCTGACGATTGTGGTTGCATGCGGTTCTCCTTGCTTGCCTGTTGTTGCGTCTTTGCGTATTGACTGCGTTGTCTGAATAAAGCGATCAGCCGTGAAGGCCATTCGTCAATTCATCTGCACCCGCTCCGGTGCGCCCCAGAGCGTGGTGTCGTTCAAAATGATCCGGTCGCCGGCGTGCAAGCCGGTTTTGATTTCAATGACATTGACCGAGGCTTGACCGAATTCGACCGCGATGCGTTCGGCGCTGTGCTCGTCGTTCAGCCGGTACACTTGCATCGGCTGGTTGCTCTGGCTCAGCGCCGGTCGCGGCACGTACAGCGTGTGCGCAAGCGCAGCGATCTGCACACTGCCGTCAATGCTCAAATCCGGGCGTGCACCTTTCGGCAAGGCTTCGGTCAATTGCACATCGACCTTGACCATGCCGGCGACCACGGCCGGATCGATGCGCGTCACCACGCCGGCGACGAGACCGTTGCGGGTGTCGATGCTGGCGGCTTGATTCAGCGCCAGATCGCGCGCCTGCTGCTCGGGAATTTTCAGTTCGGCGTAGAGCGCCGCCGGGTCGGCCACACGGCCGATTTCGCCGCCCACCAGCACGCGCTGCCCCGGCTCCAGCGGCAGCGCCTGGACAATGCCTGCCATCGGCGCGCGTACGGTCAGCGCATCGACTTGCTCTTTCGCCCGCAAAAATTGTTTGCGCACTTTTTCCACCTGCGCCTCTTTGGCATTCAGCTGCGCGCGCAAGTTGTTGTCGAAATGCTTCAGCCGGTCGCGCTCGATGCGCAGCGTTTCCTGCAGTTGTTGCACATTCAGCGCGGTGCGTTTGTGCTCCAGCTCCGGAATCACTTGGCCTTTCTCGGCAATCAGCCGGGCTTCGGCCTCGTACTGCAGCTTGGCGCTGTTGTAAGCAAATTCGGTTTTGACCACGGTGGTTTGCTGGTTCAGCTGCTCACTCGCCAGCGCCACTTTCAATGCGCTGTGTTCGGCCAGCAGGGCTTCCAGCGACCAGCGCGCTTCTTCCTGCGCTTGCTGCAGCGCCGGGTTGCTCAACGTGACCAGCACATCGCCGTCCTTGACCGCGCTGCCGGCGCGCATGTGCACCTGTTCGACCCGGCCTTCGACCTGCGCTGCCACCCAGCGCACCGTCACCGGCAGCAGCACGCCATTGCCATGCACCCGCACATCAAAGGCGCCGGCGCTGAC
>CAMLKQ010000072.1 GCA_946480585.1 uncultured Kangiella sp. | reverse complement strand
GTGGTTGCCGTTGCTCGGGCCGCTGGTGTTCGTCCTGTATATCACCCGCTTTCAGATCGTGCCGGAAGAGCGCATCTTGCAGCAGCGTTTCGGTGAGGCGTTCGTGCAGTACACAGCACAGGTGCGGCGCTGGTTGTAGCGGCGCCCGCACGCCGACAAGCACGATTGCCATGTCACCGAATCACGGTTGCAGCTGAAGGAGAATCAGGTGAGTTTCCATACGCTTTCTGGTGGCTGCTACTGCGGCAATCTGCAACTCGACATCTGCTTGTCCAAACCACCGGTGGATTATCAGCCACGCGCCTGCGATTGTGACTTTTGTTGCAAGCATGGTGCGGCGTGGCTGTCAGATGCCGACGGCGCGCTTGCCATTCAGGTAACCGATGCGACCCAGCTGCGCCGGTTTCGCCAAGGCTCCGAGCAGGCAGCGTTTTTGTTGTGCGCGCAGTGTGGTGTCGTGGTGGCGGTGACTTATGAAGCGGCCGGATCGCGGTTTGCGGCGATCAATGTCCGTGCCGTAAAGGTGCCGGCCGAGAGTGCGCAGGCCTTTGCCGCGCCGGTGCCGGCGTCGCCCAAACAGTTGTCAGCCGAGGAAAAAACCGCACGCTGGCAGCGACTCTGGTTTCGCGATGTGCGTCTGCAGGTGTCGGGAGGTTCTGCCGATTCACGGTGAGTCAGCAAGCGGGAGGTGTGACATGACCATCCAGCTCGATCATCTGATTGTGCCGAGCCATGACCGGGTGACGGCAGCGCGGCAATTGGCGAGCGTGCTGGGCGTGCCGTGGGCGGCGCAGGGCGTTGGTCCGTTTTCACCGGTGTATGTTAGCGAGCTGTTGACGCTGGATTTTGATCAGCACAGCGAGCCGTTTCCGGTGCTGCATTACTGTTTCAAGGTCAGCTCAGAACAGTTTGATGCCATCCGCGAGCGCCTTGATGCGGCGGGAATCGCGTTTCGCAGTTTGCCGCACGGCCCGGTCGATCGTCAGATCAACACACGGAATGGCGGCCGCATGCTGTATTGGAGTGAGCCCGACGGTCATGTCTGGGAAATCCTGACGGTCAGTTACGCGCGGCAACCGGCTTGACTCGGCTTGTCGTTCGTCAGCCTGTCGCCTCTGGTGTGCAATCGATCGCAATCACTTCAACGCGCAGGGCGCCGGCCGGTCGCGACCATACCCGTTCATCGCCGACCTGTGCGCCGTTCAGCGCCACCGCGAGCGGGCTGCGCCAGCTGATGCGGCCGTGTTCCGGGCTGGCTTCATCTTCACCGACGATGCGGTAACGGTATTCGCTGTCGGTTTCGTCCACCAGCGTCACCCGACAACCGAATTCGACGCTGTCGCCATGGCCGTGCGGCTGGCGCAATTGCGCGTTGCCGAGCCGGGCGTCGAGCCAGCGCTGTTCGCGCTGCAATTCGGCGCGTTGCAGTTTGTCTTCGGCGCTGATGGCGTCGCCCAGTGCCGCTTGCCGGGCGAGATTGTGCTCGTAGCGGGCACGCAGCAGCGCCAGCCCGCGCGCGGTGACCGGATTCGGGCCGGGTGAAACCGGCAGCTCCGGCAGTTCGGGCGGGGTGTCGCTGTCGTTCTCTTTGACGAAGGCGCGGCTCATGACCGGTTCGCGGCTTTCCAGAAAAGGGGAAGTGCTGATCTTCTCGCCGCACCGTGACCGGGTCAATTGCTGCCACAACGGCTTCCGGGCACTATGCTGGGTTCTGGTGTCCATTGGAGTGGGACGGAATGTCTGCCTTGCCTGCTACCCCTGAGCTGATGCTGCGCAGCGCGCTGACCCTGAACCGTCAGGGCGAATGGCCGGCCGCCATGCCGACCCGGCAGTGGTCGGCGGCACCGCTCGCGGCCGAGTATTTGCAGGACTTTCACGGCATGTTTGAGCTGACGTTTGCGCCAGCGCAGGCGCCGGATCAGGTACTGCTCACCGCGCTGTATCCGCTGGCGCTGCGGGCGCAGTTGGCGCTGATGCTGCAGCCGGATTTGCCGTTCGCCATTCCGGGGGCCATTCATCTCAGCAACCGCTTGCAGGCGCTCGCTGCCATCGATTGGCAGGCGCCGTTTGTGCTCAGCGTGTCGGCGAGCCGGATCACGGCCAGCCACTCCGACGCCGAAGGCGTGGCGCTGCAGGTGGAATTTGCCCAGCACGGTGTCGCGGTCGCCGATTGCCGCAGCGAGTATCTGGTGCGCCGTGGTCGCAAACCGCTGGCACGCTCGGCACCGCCGCAAGTGCGCACGCCGAGTCAGGAAGAAACCTGGGTGCTGACGCCGGCCGTGGCGCGCCGCTATGCACGCGTGTCCGGCGATTACAACCCGATTCATTTGCATCCGGTGTTGGCGCGCTGGTTTGGCGCCCGCTCGGTGCTCGCGCACGGCATGTACCTGGCCGCGCGCACGGAAAGCGTGTTTGCGCGCGCTGACCAGCGACCGCGCAGCACGGTTGCGATCAACTTTGTCCGGCCAGTGTTGCTGCCTTGCGACGATTTGCTGTTCCAGCGCGAGGCCGAGCATTTTGTGCTGCGCCGCGCCGGCCAGGTGCTGGCGACCGGCAGCGTGTCTGCCGCGGCGTGATCCGGAGTAATGCGGCCTGATGCGACCTGATCCGAGCGGCGCGGCACCATGAAACATATCGGTATCGTCGGTTGTTCGGCAGAGGGCGCGGCGCTCTGTTACCGGACGATTTGCGCCGATGCCTCGGCGCAGCTCGGTGGTCATGCCCATCCGGAAGTTTCGCTGCACACGCCATCGCTGGCGGATTACGTGCAGTGCCTGGAGCGCGGTGATCGGGATGGCGTCGCCGATTTGATGCTGGCGTCTGCGGACAAACTCGCGCGTGCCGGTGCGGATTTTCTGATCTGCCCTGACAACACCATTCATCAAGCCTTTGAGCGCATGTTGCCGCGCTCGCCGTTGCCGTGGCTGCACATTGCGGACGTCGTCGCCGACGCGGCACAGGCACGCGGTTATCGTCGGCTCGGTCTCACCGGCACGCGCTGGTTGGTGGAGAGCGAGGTCTATCCCGGCAAGCTCGCCGCACGCGGCATCGAAGCAGTGCGACCCGACGCGGTGCAGTGTCAGGAAATGGGCCGGCGCATCATGGACGAGCTGGTCCATGGCGTGTTCCGGCCGGAGAGCGTGGCGTATTTCCAGTCGGTGATTGCGGATCTGAAAGCGCAGGGCTGCGATGCGGTGGTGCTCGGCTGCACGGAAATTCCGCTCATCATCAGCGATAGCAATTCGCCGTTGCCAACGCTCGATTCAACCCGCTTGCTGGCACGCGCCGCCGTGCGCTACGCACTGGCAACGAACTGACGGCGCTCGCGGGCGCCGTCAGTTTTGCAGGATTGTCTTGCTTAATTGCTCCGTTGGTATTTGCGCGGCACTTCAAAGCGGCTGTCGCGCTCGGCTTGTACGCCGATGGTTTTCACTTCGTAGCGAAACTCAATCAGTGGCCCCGTTGGTGCCGTTTGTTTGACTTGATTGCCGGTCAACCAGTCCACCGGATTGTTGCTGACGCCGGGAGTGGTGGGTTTGGCGTTGCCGCAGGTTTCACCGCTGACATTCCACTGCACCGTTGACGCCAGCGTGTAGCCTTTCATTTTGCTCAGCTCTTTGCCGAGTTTGACGGCCCAGTCATTGCCGGCCGCGCCCATCGAGCCGCCGAGCATCCCCACCGCGTTGTACACATCACGGTTCAGCAGTTGTTGCAGCTGTGGGCTCGCCAGCATCGCTTTGGCGTAGCGGCTGTCGAACCGGGTCTGGGTGTCGAGCGCGTCTTTGACGGCGCCGCTCGGCGTGGTGTTCCAGAAATCAAAGGTCACGCTGTTGCTGGCTTTTTTGCCGAACTGATCTTTCATCTCGACTTGCCAGTTCAGCCGGAACAATTGCGCATTGGCGCCGGCAATCTGCCGCTTTTCATTCAGCGCGGTGCCTTTGATGCTGTTCTTGGTGACCGTGATTTTGCAGTCCGATGGCTCAGGCTCGCCACGATCTCCGCGATCGCCAGTTTGCGGTTGGTCGTTGCCGCCCGGCAGCGTCGGTTGCACGCAGCCGGTCAGCGGGCATTCGGTGTAGGTTTTTTCTTCGTGATTGAGCTGCCACTGCAGATTGCGATCCAGTCGCAGCACTTCGTCGGTGCCGGTACTGAACCGGCCGATGGTGTTGCGCAGCAGCCAGTTGTCGAATTTGAAATCGTTGGCCGTGCGTTTGCGATCATCACGCACATAGGTCGTGGTGGTGCCGGTGGCATTGGGCAGCAGCGCGCCGCCCATGCGGGTTTCGCTGACGATGACGGCGGTGGGGTTTTGCGGCGTGGTGTCCGGCGGCACCGGTTGCAATGCGGCACAACCGCTGAGCGCGGCACTGACACCGAAAGCGGTAGCGAGCATTCGAGTTTGCAGCATGTCCTTGTCTCCTTGGTCGAGGGGCGTCCAGCCCAGGTACTCGGGACCCGCACTATAGCAGCCGTGTTGACGCGGCTCCTGCCGCTCAGGCCGCGTCAGCTGCCGTCAATCGGCTGTATCGCGCCACAGATAGCTGTCCATTGCCAGCACGCCGTGTTCGATGCCGCCATCAAGTCGGCTCAACGTATCACTGTCATGGCTTGCGCCGGCCGCGAACAGCAGTGGCAGAAAATGTTCCTCGGTCGGGTGGGCGCGCTCTGCTGCCGGTGCGTGCTGGCGGTAATCACGCAGCGCAGCGCCATCGCGACGCTGCAGCGTATCGGCGATCCATTGCCGGAACTGTTCGGCGTAGTCGGCGCTGTCGCGGGCATGGAAGCGCACTTCATACAGGTTGTGGGTCAGGCTGCCGGAGCCGATCAGCAGCACACCGCGTTGACGCAGCGGCGCCAGGATTTTGCCGAGCTGCCAAGCGCCGTGGCTGTCGAGGCTTGCCGGCATCGACAGTTGCAGCACCGGCACGTCGGCACGTGGCAGCAGATGCAGCAGCGGCACCCAGGCACCGTGATCGCGGCCACGCTCGACATCGGCTTCGGCCGCCAAGCCGGCCGCATGCAGCAAACGCAACACGTCATCGGCAATGGCCGGCGCGCCGGGGGCGGGGTATTGCAGCTCATACAGCGGCGCCGGGAAGCCGCCAAAATCGTGCACGGTCGCCGGCGCCGGGTGCGCCATCACCCGCAACTGCCGGGTTTGCCAGTGTGGCGACAGCACCAGCACCGCACGCAGCGCCGGCAGTGCCTCGCCACAGGCCGTCAGCAACGGCCCGAGCCGACCGGGCGCCAGCGCAAAGGTCGGCGCACCGTGAGAAACAAACAGCACCGGGGTCAGCATGTACTGCTCCTGCAACAGGGGATATCCGCAGCTTACTGGCCGGCGGCGGCGGACAACACCGGCGCTGCTTGAACAGCTTGTTCGGAAAAAATGAACGATCGCCGCACTGCCGGTTTCCCCAATTCGCCGATCCGCGCCTATAGTTGACAGACTTTGTGGGAAGAACGTGCCGCCATGTTGCTGTTCCGTCGCTTGTGGTTGTTGCTGTCACTCTGCTTGTTGCTGCTCGCCATCGGGCTGGGCTTTTACGCGCAGCGGTTGCGCGAGCTGCCGGTGCTCGGCAACGAGCTGAGCGCGCTGCTGGTGCAAACCCAGGCGGCCAGCAATTGGCAGGATCTGGCGGCGCGCCGACACAGCTTTGCCCAGCTCATTGCCGCCATCGAGCCGTATGAACTGACCCTGCACAACGCCGCGGGCGAGTTGCTCGAACGCTTTCCGCAAGAAGCCAAACCGATTCCCTACAGCGCACTGCATCTCCAGTTGCCGGTGGTGATGCCAGATGGCATCGGCCAACTCGGTGTGGCGCTGCACCACCAGCAGATTTTTCCGTGGCAGCAATGGTGGCTGGCGCTGTTTGGCCTGTGGCTCGCACTGAGCCTGCTTGGCGGCTTGCTGCTGTGGCGGCTGCTGCGCGGTTACCTGCGCAGCCGGGCGGTGGCGGAACAGATCATCAACGGTGTGCGCGATCCGGGCTTGGTCGCCGAAGACGAGCCGTACACCGTGCTGGCCGCGTTTGCCAAATTGCTGAGCGAAATCCGCGAATACGCCAAAGCGCAGGTGCAAGCCAGCGACCAGGCCCGGCGCCGTTCGTTTGTCGATGGCGAAACCGGGCTCGGCAATCGCGCCTACTTTGATGCCCATCTCGATGTGCTGCTGAGCGAACGCGATGCCAATGCCCGCGGTGTACTGGCGCTGCTCGAAGTGGGCGAGCCGTTCACGGAGGCCGATGCCCAGCAACGCTACCTCAAGCTGGTGGCGCAGCTGCTGCATCAACACGCGATGCCGTATCCGCAGCACATTCTGGCCCGGCGCGATGCGTTGACGTTCTCGGCGTTGCTGCCCGGCATGAGCAGCCGGGAAGTGCACACCTTCTGCCGCAAACTGCTGCGCGAATTGCAAAGCCACATTGAACGCGAACACGGTCGCACCGATGGCCGGCTCGCGCATGTCGGTGTGGTCAGTTACCGCGCCGGTGATGAAGCGTTCAAGTTGCTGTCGGAAGCCGACATGGCGCTGCGTTACGCCCAGCAAGACGATCTGCCGATCGGTTGGCACATGTTCGAAAGCGGTGAAGTGCAGGAGGCCGGCTTGATGGGCCGGGTGCGCTGGCGCTCGCTGCTGGAGCGGGTGGTCGAACAGCGCAAGGCGGTGCTGCATTATCACCCGGTGGTGATCGGTGCCGATCGCCGCATCGCGTTTCACGAGGTGCTGTCGCGGGTGCCCGGTGACAACGGTGAGCTGTTTACTGCCGCGACCTTTTTGCCAATGGCGCACCGGGTCGGCTTGGCGGTGCCGTTTGATCGGATGATTTGCGATCTGGTGTTGAAGTCATTGCTGTTCGGGCCGCTGGCCGGACAAATGCTGTCGGTCAACCTGAGTCACGATGCGGTGCAGGATCAGGCGTTCCGTAACTGGTTGCTGGAGCATCTGGCCGAAAACCATCAGCTGGCGGAGCGGATCATTTTTGAAATTGGTGAACCGGTGGCCAGTCATTTGACGGCACCGGAGCTCGCGTTCCTGCAAACGCTGACCCGCTGCGGTGCCGGCCTCGCGGTTGAACACGTCGGCCAGCCGCAGTATTCCGCCAATTACCTGCAGCCGGGTTTGTACCGGTTCATCAAACTGCACCGCAGCCTGACTCGCGGCATTGAAACCGATGCCAATCATCAGGAGTTCGTGCGCGGGTTGGTGTCGGTTGGCAACGCTGCCGGTGCGGTGGTGCTGGCCGAATGTGTGGAAGCCGAGAGCCAGTGGCAGATGCTGCTGTCACTCGGTGTGGCGGGCGGGCAGGGTTATCTCTTTGGCAAACCGCAACCGTCACTGACCACCACGTCGGATCACTGAGTACAACCGCGCAGGTCACTCACCCTTCATTCTGTTGCCTGCTTTCACCGGACAATCTGCTGCAAGAATGCCGCACGTTGTTCCGGTGTCGCCTGTTGCCACCAGTATTGCAGTTGCTGCAGCGGATCGGTGCTCGCTGGTGGTGTGCCTTTTTCTGCGGTAACAGGTGTTGCCGGCATTGCTGTTGTTGCCGGTGTCGTCAGTGTTGCCGGTGTTGCCGAGATCGCGGCGACCGGTGCTGGCGTTGCGGCAGCGGTCGGCGTGACAAACACATCCCCTACCGACTGTACCGATTGCACCTGCACCGGGAATTCACGGTTGGTGGCATCGAACACCCGCAGCGTCGGTGCTTTCGCATAACGGCGGGCATCGGCGCCGCTGGTCAGCTTCGGGTCCTGCACGGTCAACACCGATTCGTCCGTCACCGTCAGCACCAGCGCAAACGGCTTGGAGCTGATCCGATCATGGCTGTCGCCGAAATCGGCATCGAAAATCTGATCATATTCCAGCACGATGACATGCCGGCCCGGCGCCAGTGTCAGGCGTTTTTCCCGCTGCAAGCTGGCACCAAATGGCGCGTCGTTCACTTGCAGCACATCAAACGCCTCCGGCACCACCAGTTCTGCCGCCTGTGCAAGCGGTGACAACAGCAGGCCGCTGCCAAGCAGCGTCAGTGACAAAGCAGTGAACAGGGCAGGTTTCATGGTGGCAACCTCAGGTTTTGGGGGATCGCAACAAGCATCGGCGGACAAAACGCCGGCCAGAAAAAAAGCGCCCCGAGGGGCGCTTTCCATCCGGGGAGAGCGGATTAGAACACGACTTTCAGACCACCGGCCAGATGGGTCTTGTCCATGTCGTCAGCGTCTTCGGTGGTTTCACCGTAGACCGCGAACAGGGTGACGTTTTTGGCAGCTTTGTAGTCATAACCAAAGTAGGTTTGCTCGCCGCCTTCTTTCAGAATGTCCGACTTGCCATGCTGAACTTTCAGCGTGTGGTTGTCAGCGACATTGAACGCAGCCGACAGCAGCAAGCCATCTTCGTCGAAGCTCTCGTCGATCAACGGTGTGGTGGCATCATCCGAAACGCCGTTGTCGTAGTTCTGCCACATCGCGCCGAGTTGCACCATGCCGATTTTGTAGGTGGCAACTACGCGGGTGGTTTCGGCGCCATCAGCATAGGCCGCGCCGTTGTGGTCGCGGTCCTGGGCAATGGCGACGTACAGATCCTTGCCCTGCCAGCCGAACGAATACGACAGCGAGTCGAACAAGCCGTCACGGTTTTCATCGCCGTCGGCGTCGGTGTCAACGTCTTCCTGCAGCAGCGTGGCGATGCTGGCTACGAAACCGCCACCGAATTTCGGCGAGGTGTAAGCCAGGGTGTCGCGGGCACGGGTTTCGCCGTTGAAGATGAACTTCATGTCAGCGAACTCCAGATCGTTGAACTGGTCAACTTTGCCTTGGGCAAGCTTCAGCGGGGTGTCCCAACGGCCAACCAGCACCTGACCGAAATCGCCTTTCAGGCCGATACCCTGGTTACGCGATTTGAAGTTCTTGTCGCCACCCGACTCATCAGCCGGGTCGACTTCCCACTCGAACTGATAGAACGCATCAAGGCCTTCGGAGATGCCGAGGTCGCCTTTGACGCCAAAACGCGAAGCGTGGCTCTTGATTTCCCACTTGTCGCCGCCGGCAGCGTCGTCATCGGTGTTTTGCACGGTCAGCATGGCGTTGCCGTAAACGGTCAGCGCTTCACCGGCGAAGCTCGGGGCGCTCAGGGCGGCCATTGCAGCGGCCAGCAGGGTCAAACGCAGTTT
>CAMLKQ010000071.1 GCA_946480585.1 uncultured Kangiella sp. | reverse complement strand
GCAATGGCGCAGCAAAACACGCCGGTCGGCAGGATTTCCTTCAAGCGCTGGTTGATCTCGGCGAGCACATCGACCAGAGCAAAGCCTTTCTGGGTCATGCCGTAAAAGATTTCCGACACCGGCATCGCGCCTATGGCGGCCGGCAGGCCGTGGCCGGTGAAATCACCGAGCAGCACATGCAGACCGCCAGCGGGCTTCTCGGCCGCGAGCAGGACATCGCCGTTGAAGATATACATCGGCGACAGCTGATAGCGGATGGTCGGCGCGTCCAGACAACCGGGATGGGCAATGTTGTCGAACAGGATTTTTGCCAGTTGCTGTTCGCGCACCAGCCGTTCGGTGTGAAAGTGGATTTCGTCGCGCTGCTTGGCGACCGTGTCGTAGAGCTGCTGCATGCGGGTGAATGCCCGCAGCTTGGCTTGCAGGATCAGCTTCTGGTAAGGCTTGGTCAGAAAATCGTCGCCGCCGACTTCCAAGCAGCGCGCCAGCGCGTTCACGTCGGTCAGTGCAGTGAGGAAAATGATCGGCACCAGGCGGTGCCCGGCCATCATCTTGATTTGAACGGCAGCTTCGTAACCGTCCAGCTCCGGCATCAGCACATCGAGCAAGACGATGTCGGGCTGTTCGGCAAGAAAGCGTTGCACCGCCTGTCGGCCATCCTCTGCCTCGATGACGGTATGGCCTTCGCGTTGCAACAAACTGCGCAGGATCAGCCGGTCGCTGTGATTGTCATCGGCTATCAGAATCCGCAAGGCATCGGCCGGCACAAAACATCCCCTGTTCAGTCGGCGCGGCCGTCATCCCGAACGGCTGACCTCCGCGATACGGCCGGACACTCGGGTCGCGGCTCAAGCGATTTTGAACAACTGCTCGAAGTTGGAAATGGTGAGGATTTTCTTCACGTCGTTGTTGCAGTGCTGAATGCTGATGCGGGCACTGTCGCCACCGGCGTAATCGCGCAGCAACAGCAGCATGCCGAGCGCCGAGCTGTCGAGGTAGGTGGCCTCGTGCATGTCGACGACATAACTCTTGGGTTTGACCGGGAGATTTTCATAGGCCTCCCGAAAGGCCTGATGCGAACTGAAGTCGAATCGACCGGAAATGCGGATGGTCAGCTCGCTACCATCGGCATTGACGCTACTGCTGATTGCCATGAACCACTCCTGCACGGGCCCAATGGGGCTGGCTACACGGACCGGAAACTTGTGCCAACTATAGCGCAAGCAGCACGAAGGTCCAGCGTTCAGGCGGACGGAATCAGCGGTGGGATGAATTTTTGTGGGCGCGCTGGGCAGACCGGTCGTCCTGCACCGCCTGCTCCCGCTTGTCGGCCTGACGCAGCTCGGTTTGCTGCAGGTTGCCGACCACGTTGTTGATGGCCTTGGCCTTGCTGGCGCGTTGCTGCCACTGCCCTACCCGCTGCTCGACCTGGACCACCGCGCCGCGGATACGCTGGTGTTGCTGCTCAATGGCGCGGTCCAGCTGCAACAGGAACTGCTGGAATTGCTGCAATTCCACCCCGTTCAAGCCGGCCCGACCACGGCGCTGAAAATCGGCGATGTATTCCAGCCGGTAGCTGAGTAGCTCCTGCAGCCGCTGCTCTTCGCTGACTTGCGCCTGACGTGCCTCGCCCAAAGCCTGGGCAGCCGTGCGCTCCTGCTTGTCGGCCAGTCGGGCTACCGGTTGCAAACGCTCTGAACGGTTCATGGTCTGGGGTTACTCCACCGTCGGCTCAGCGCCGACGATTAGCAGGAAGCATAGTCGGTTCGGCGGCCAGGATCTGCTCCAAGCCAAGCAAACTGTCTTTCAACGGCACTTTTTCATTCATGCCTTGCTGTAAGAATTGGTTGATGACCGGCATCAGGCTGATGGCTTCGTCAATCGCGCTGTCGGCGCCACTCTGGTACGCCCCTACCGTAATCAGGTCGCGATTCTGCTGATAGGTGGCATAGATCTGCTTGACCAATACCGCCGCTTGTTGATGCGCACCGGCAGTGATCTGCGGCATGGCCCGGCTGATCGAGGCTTCGATATCGATGGCGGGATAATGGCCGGCTTCGGCGAGCCGCCGTGACAACACGATGTGGCCGTCGAGAATGGCGCGCGCGGCATCGGCGATCGGATCCTGCTGATCGTCACCTTCGGTCAGCACGGTGTAGAACGCGGTGATCGAACCGGCGCCTTTCTCGGCATTGCCGGCACGCTCGACCAGCACCGGCAGCTTGGCAAAAACCGACGGCGGGTAACCTTTTGTTGCCGGCGGTTCACCGACTGCCAGTGCAATTTCGCGTTGTGCCTGACAGTAACGGGTCAGCGAATCCATCAGCAACAACACCTGCTTGCCTTCATCGCGAAACGACTCGGCGATGGTGGTGGCGACCTGTGCGCCCTGCAGCCGCAGCAGCGGTGGCAAATCGGCCGGCACTGCGACCACAACCGATCGACGCAGGCCTTCTTCGCCGAGAATGTGTTCGATGAATTCCTTGACCTCGCGACCACGCTCACCAATGAGGCCAACGACAATCACATCGGCTTCGGTGAACTTGGTCATCATGCCGAGCAGCACGCTCTTGCCGACGCCGGATCCGGCGAACAAGCCCATGCGCTGACCACGCCCCACCGTCAACAGGGCATTGATGACGCGCACACCGACATCAAGCGGCTCACTGATCGGGTGCCGCGCCAACGGGTTGATCGGTTTTGCCGCCAGCGAACGATAACTGCCGGACAACGGACCTTTGCCGTCGATCGGCTGGCCCTCACCGTCCAGCACGCGGCCAAGCAAATTGCCACCCACCAGAATTTCTGCCGCACCGCTGATCGGCAGCACCGTGGCACCAGGGCCAAGGCCGTGCAGATCGGCAGTTGGCATCAGATACAAACTGTCGCCAGCAAAGCCGACGACTTCGGCGCGGTGCAAACGACCGTCGTGGCCGCGGATCAGGCAGCGGCCGCCAACCGGCAAGCGGCAGCCGACCGCCTCCAGCGTCAGCCCGACCATACGCACCAGCTTGCCTTCGACCTGCAAGCCGGGCGCGTTGGCAACGCGCTGTTGGTAGACCTCAAGCCGTTGGTGTAGCGGAATTCGCTGGGCCGCGCTCATCATCACTCCGCTCGCCACCCAAAACATGGGCAACGACTGCTGCAATGCGACTGTCCAAACTGGCGTCAATGGTCGAATCGTCAGTCAGAACGCGGCAACCACCGCGTGCCTGACTCGGATCATCCAGCACTTGCCAGGTGTGCTCGCTACCGGCATCGAGCGCAAACACTTCCCGCACCAAGGCGGCATCTTCCGGATGCAGGTAAACGCGGATCGTCTGGCGCGAGATCGGCAGCAACTTCACGGCCTCACGGACGACCGCCACGATTTGACCGGGCGCCGTTTTCAGTTCGCGCCGGATGATCTGTTTGGCAATGGAAACGGCCAACTGCACGAGCGCCTGTTCCGCCTGCTCGTCCATGGCCTCAAGCGGTCGTGCCAGTGCCGCGAACAGTTGCTCAAAGCGTTCGCGTTGCCGCCCGACTTCCTCGTCGATGGTGCGGCGACCTTCGGCCAAGCCTTGCGCCAAACCGTCGCGGTGGCCGTTTTTCAAACCTTCTTCATAGCCTTCGTGACGAGCCTGCTCGCGCAGCTGCTGCAACATTTCGGCGGTAACCAAGGCGGTGTTGTTGCGGGCTTCACCGGGCTGGCGCGGCGGCGGACGCGATGCCGCGTTGACTGCCTTCTCTTTCATGTCCGGCAGATCCCACGGCTTGGCTTTTGAGGTGTCGAATCCGCTCATGGCGCGTTACTCAAGTCCACTCAGACCATCTGCTCGCCGCTCGCGCTCAGCACGAGCTCGCCCGCATCGGCCATGCGACGGGCCACCGTCAGAATTTCCTTCTGCGCTTTCTCGACATCGCTGAGCTTGACCGGCCCCATCGAGGCCAAATCTTCCCGCATCAGTTCAGCCGCCCGCTTCGACATGTTCTTGAAGATCTTTTCACGCACCGTCTCGTCGGCGCCCTTCAAGGCAGTGATCAGGGTGTCGGTCGAGACTTCTCGCAGCAGGGTCTGGATGCCGCGATCATCAACCTCAACCAGGTTCTCGAACACGAACATCAGATCCTGAATCTTCTGCGACAAGTCCTCATCGACCTGCTTGATCTGATCAATCAGCGCACTCTGAATGGAACCGTCAAGGAAGTTGATGATGTCAGCCGCCCGCTTGGTGCCGCCCAGGTTGGCGGATTTGGAACCGGTCTGACCGGACAGCTGACGCTCCATGATGTTGTTGAGTTCCGACAACGCCGCTGGTTGCACGGCTTCCAGCGACGCAATGCGCATGGTCAGATCGAGTTTGACCTTTTCCGGAAACTGCGACAGCACGGCCGCGGACTGATCCGGATCCAGATAGGCCAGTACAATGGTCTGGATCTGCGGATGCTCATAACGAATCAGATCGGCAACGGCGCGCGCATCCATCCACTTCAGTGTGTCGAGGCCCTTGGTGTTGGCGCCGGCGAGAATGCGATCACACAAGGCATCGGCCTTGTCGGAACCGAGCGCGGCGCGCAAGGTGTTGCGAATATACTCTTCGGTGCCGATACCGATACCCGTCTGCTTCTCGACTTCAACCAGAAACTTGTTGACCACCGAATCGACATCGGTGCGCTCGACATGCTTGACTGCTGCCATGGCGAGACCAATGCGCTGCACTTCTTTCGGGCCCATGTGCTTGAGCACCTGCGCGGCATGATCTTCGCCGAGGCTCAGCAACAGAATGGCGGCCTGTTCGGTGTTGTTGAAGCGTTCGACCGAAAGCTCTTTCTTTTCCGCCTCGGCCGGCTTCTTTTCAGTGCTTGCGTTCTCAGGCATCTTTTTCCATCCAGGTCTTCACCACTTGCGCGACGATGGTGGGGTCGGACTGCACTACGGCTTTGGCGCGGGCAACCGAATCAAGTTCCGTTGTCACCGGCGGCGGCAAGCTGAGCGAGGCTCCCGTACCGGATAGGCTCAGGGTGTCTTCGCGCATGCCATCGGGGCCCATGCCTGCCAGTGTAGCCTGACGCACCGCTTCGCTCTGCTCTTCGCCAGACAGACGGCGCATCACCGGCCGCAGCACGCCGAGGACAAACACCACCGCGATAATCAAACCGAGCATCGGCTTGAACAACATCTGGAACCACGGCTGCTCCCAGAACGGTATCTCGTGCGGCACTTCTGGTACTTCCGCTCGCACAAACGGGAAGCTTTGCACTTCGACCAGATCGCCACGCTGGGCATCAAAGCCGATTGCGCTCTGCACCAGGCGCGTGATGTTCGCGACTTCTGCGGCCGAACGCGCCACTTTGGCGGCGGCCGCTGCGTCTGGCGTTGCCGCCGGATCTGCCGGCGCGGCAGCGGGTGGCGCAATAAAATCCAGACCAATCGATGCCGTCACCCGGCGCACGACACCGATCTGCGAACGAGTATGCGAGATGGTCGTATCGTGATCGTAATTGCGCTCGGCTTCTTCCCGGCGGCTGCCATTGCCGGTTTGTGCCGCCGTGGCAGTTGCAGTACCCGCGCCAGCGACTTCCGGTGCGGTGGCCGGTGTCGGCGGCTGATTGGTCAGCGCACCCGGCACACCTTGCGCACCGGCGGTGGCATTTTGCTCGTTCAGAACACGCTCGGAACGCAGCGCCGGCAGGTCGGCGTTATAAACTTTCTGGGTGGCTTCCTGTGCGCTGAAATCCATGTCAACGTGCAGCTCGACGGTGTAATTGCCGGCACCGACAATGGGCTCCAGAATGCGTTCCACTTTCTTCCGCAACTCATCGGCGCGCTTGCGGCTTTCGGCGAACTCCTTGCTGGACTGGATTTCATCCTGACTCATGCTGCCGGAGTGATGCAGACGACCGAATTGATCGGTGATCGTGACCCGGCTCGAATCCAGGTTCTGTACGCTGCCGGCCACAAGATCGACGATCGCGCGAACCTGCTCGGCATCGAGTGCGCGTGCAGAATAGAGATTCAGCAGTACCGAGGCGCTGGGCTTTTCGTTGTCACGCAGAAAAACCGCCTCCTTCGGCAACGCCAGATGCACTTCCGCCGCACGCACACCAGAAAACTGCTCAATGGTGCGCGCCAGCCGAATTTCTTGCGTGCGCAGCAAGCGCGCCTGCTCGAGACGCTGACTGACCGAAAAGCCGGTGTCACGCGCCAGCAACTTGTCGACTTCAGCGCCACCGGCTTCAATGCCTTGTGCGGCGAGCTGCATCTGCACGCGGGAAAAATCTTCCTGTGCCACGCTAATCGAACCATCCGGCTCCAAGCGGTACGGCACCTTTTGCTGCTCCAGCATGCTGACCACCGCCAGCGAATTGTCCCGATCAATCGGGCCAAGCGGGCGCATCAGTGGTTCACGCAGCCACAGCACCACCAGCAGACCCAAAGCAACGCTGGCAGCCAGACCGATCAGGATGCCGATCTGGCGCAGCACCGTCATGTTGCTTAAATTGGCCAGAATGCCGCCGCTGGCCAGCCCGGGGCTGCTGACCAATGCATTCTCTTGTGCAACTTCTGCCATGACTGCTTGCTCCGCTCAGCCAATCGTCAGATTGGCATGTTCATGATGTCTTGGTACGCCGCAACCAATCGGTTACGCACCTGTACAGTCGCCTGAAACGCGATGCTCGATTTCTGGCTGGCCACCATGGCCTGTACCAGGCTCACGCTCTTGTCGCCCAACTCGACCCGGGTCTGCAAGGCACTGGACTGCTGTTGCAGACTGCTGACATTGTCGAGTGCTTGCGAAAACAGGTTGCCAAACTGCTGCACGCCGTTGACGCCGGGCGTCGCGCTCGTCGGCAAACCACCAAGCTTGTTGTCCAGCCGGACCGTGTCGGCACGGGCACCAGCGCCCGCCTGTCCGGCCAGCGCGCGCAATTCACTGAGCAACTGACTGCGATCAATCGTGTTCATGACACTTGCTCTTCACTACGTTGATGATCCGTGCGGCCGTGTTGATGATCTGTGCGGTCGCGCCGCCAATCCCAACCGCATTCATTACACGCCGTTCGGTCTCTTTACACGCCGTTCGGTACGGCATAGCCCATCTCGCGCATCCGCGCGAGCTTGTAGCGCAAGGTGCGCGGGCTGATGCCAAGTTGCTTGGCGATACTCTCGCGGGTATCACCGCTGTCACGCAGCGTTTGCAGAATGCGCTCGAATTCAATGCGGCGCACGGCATCGCTCAGCCGGTTTTCCGGCGTCGGCTCCACTGCCGACGCGCCATCATCATGGCTCGGTGCGGTCGCCAACTGAAAATCGGTCGCCGTCAATTCACGTCCAGTTTGCAGAATCAGCGCCCGCTGCACCGCGTTGTCGAGTTCGCGGACATTGCCGGGCCAGTTGTGCGCGGTCAGCGCCGCCATGGCCTCGATGGACAGCTTCGGCGGCACCCGCTGGCTGCCACGGCAGTGACGGGCAATCAGATGCTCGGCAATCGGCACGATGTCGCCGGGCCGCTCGGCCAGTGCAAGACAACGCAGCGGAAACACGTTCAGACGGAAATACAGGTCTTCGCGAAAACGATGGGCTTTGACTTCCTCGAGCATATTGCGGTTGGAGGTGGCAATGACCCGCACGTTCAGCGCGATCGGTTTGCGACCACCGAGCCGCTCCACTTCCCGCTCTTGCAGCACCCGCAACAGCTTGGCCTGCAGATTCAGATCCATTTCGGAAATTTCATCGAGCAGCAGCGTGCCGCCCTGAGCCTGTTCAAACTTGCCCGGCGTCGCCTGATGGGCACCGGTGAACGCGCCTTTTTCGTAACCGAACAAGGTCGCCTCAAGCATGTTTTCCGGGATCGCGGCGCAGTTGATGGCAACGAACGGACCATTACGGCGCTGCGAATGATCGTGAACGTAGCGCGCCAGCACTTCTTTGCCGACGCCACTCGGGCCAGTCAACAGCACTGTCGCTTCGGATTCGGCCACACGACGCGCCAGCGTCAACAATTCGACACTGCGCGGATCCACCGCAACCGGGCCACTGCCGCCGACTTGCGCGCGGGCATATTGCTTGACGGTATCGATCAGCGTTTCCGGTGAAAACGGCTTTTGCAGGTAGTCGGTGGCGCCATCCTGCATCGCCTTGACCGCGTTACCGACGTTGCCATAGGCCGTCATCAGCACCACCGGCAAATTGTTGTGAATGCGCCGGATATGACGCAGCAGATCATGACCTGACATGTTTTCCAGGTTCCAATCCGACAGCACCAGATTCGGTGTCTGCTCGTGCAGCAACAGCTGCGCCTGTTCGGCGCTGCTGGCGCTGCTGACCGAAAACCCGGCAGATGACAGCGTCTCCACCACGGCTTCACGCAATGCGGTGTCGTCTTCGACCACCAGAACAGAAATATCCGTCACGGCACTTACCTCCTCACCGATGCGCGGTTCAACCCGCACGTGCCAGCGCCATCGACGCCAGCGGCAATGTCAATGCAAAGCGGCTGCCTTGGCCGACTTCGCTGCTAATCCGCAATTCCGCCTGATGCGATTCCGCCACCGCCTGCACCACGGCAAGGCCAAGCCCGGTGCCCGTGCGCTTGGTGGTAAAGAACGGTTCGCGCAGCCGGGCCAGCACTGCTGGCGACATGCCGCAGCCGTTGTCTTCCACGCTGATGGTCAGGTGCTGATCATCGCGTTCCTCAACCCGGACAGACACTTCACCGGCCGTTTTGCTGCGCTGCAGGCAGGCATGAAAGGCGTTGTCGATCAGATTGCCGAGCGCACCAATCAAGGCATCGCGATTGCCAATCACGGCCAGCGCAGAGCGCGATCCTTCCCGGCGCAGTGTGATGCCGTGTTGCTGTGCAAGCGGTTGATAGATATCGAACAACCGATCAACGAGATCGGACACGACCAGCGCTTCGACTTTCGGACTGCCGCCACCGGCGACCAGCAGCATGTCGGCAATTTGACGTTCCATGTGCTGCAGCCGCTCGATAACGCGGCTGGCATGACGGCTACCGGCATCGGTGCCGGCATGTTTCTGCAATTGATGTGCGCACAGCAGCGCGCTGGCGATGGGAGTGCGCAATTGGTGCGCGAGACTGGCCATCAACTGGCCCATCGACGCCATGCGATCGCGTTGCGCCAACCGCGCCTGCAAACGACGGGTTTCCGTCAGATCCGAGATCACCACCAGCTGGCCCATGCCATCGCTCATCGCGCGCGTCGCAATTTGCACACGCCGACCATCGCGCAGGCTGACCTCGTAACC
>CAMLKQ010000070.1 GCA_946480585.1 uncultured Kangiella sp. | reverse complement strand
GCGGCCTATCAAACGCTGTCCTTGCATGTCGATGCGGTGCGCCAGCGCCTGCACAACCGGGCGTTGTCGCTGTTGCGCACCATGCCGGCGTCAACCAAATCCGAACTCGAACAACAGTTGGCGCTGATCGCCGAGCGCTTGCCCGTGCTGCAGCAAATGGACGCGTTGCAGCTGCACTATCAACCGTTGGTGCCGCAGCCGCCGGCAGCGGCCGGCATCCGTTTCGAGGCGTTGCTGCGTGTGCAGGACGCCACCCTCGGTCCGTTGTCGCCGGAATTGTTTTTGCTCGCCTGCGAACGCGCCGGTCAAACCCAGCAGATCGATCGCACGATTCTGCTGCACGCGCTGCACGATTCGGCGGCCTGGCGCAGTCTGGCGCCACAGTGCGCCGGCATTTCGGTCAACATGGCGCCCGACAGTTTGCTGGCGCCGGATTTTCTGCCGTGGCTGCGCAGTCAGCTAAGGGTGTTGCACATCCCGCCCGGTTGGTTGCAGCTGGAAATGACCGAGCACGCCTTGATGGCGGCCGGTTCCGGTTTGGCCGATGTGTTGCGGCAGTTGCGGGCGCTCGGTGTCGATGTGGTGATGGACGATTTCGGCACCGGCTTTTCGTCGCTCGGTGTGTTGGTTGATCTGCCCATTTACGGCATCAAATGTGATCGCAGTTTTGTCCGCACGCTGGAGCAGGATGGCAACCGGCAAGTGCTGCTGCGCCACCTGTCGGCGATGGCGCGCGACTTGCGCTTGCACCTGACGGTGGAAGGCGTCGAGACCGCCGCGACGCTGGCGATTGTGCGCAGCCACGGCGCCGACAGCGTGCAAGGTTATGTCTACGCCAAAGCCATGGCGCCGCGAGACGTGCCGCCTTGGCTGGCCGCGCAACAAAGTCTGAATGGCGCCACATTATCGCCGCGGCAAGTGCAGCTGGCGTGACGGCTGCGCTTGCACTGACAAAATGTGGACGAAGCGCGAAGCATCCGGCACCGTTGACTGCCGCCAGCGCGATGATTCAAGCCACAGCCGGGCGTTGCTGTTTTTGATACAGGAACGCCAGCAGATGGGCGCGCAATTGGTGGTACAGCGGTGACTCGGCCAGTACCAGGCGATCGCGCGGTCGTGACAGTGGTACGGTCAGTATCTCGCCGATGGTTGCCGCCGGGCCATTGGTCATCATCACCACCCGATCGGACAGCAGGATGGCTTCGTCGACATCGTGCGTCACCATGACGACCGTGGTGCCGGTGCGGGCGATGATGCGCAGCAATTCATCTTGCAGATGAGCGCGAGTCAATGCATCCAGCGCACCAAACGGCTCATCCATCAGCAACACTTGCGGCTCCATGGCCAGCGCACGGGCAATGCCAACGCGCTGCTTCATGCCACCGGAAATTTCCTGTGGCAATTTGCTGGCGGCCTGTTCAAGGCCGACCAGCGCCAGCGCGTTTGCCGTTCGCTCGCGCAGCTGCGATTTATGCTCGCGGGCGCCAAAGACCCGTTCAACCGCCAAGTACACGTTGTCGAAGCAGCTGAGCCACGGCAGCAGCGAATGATTCTGAAATACTACCGCGCGTTCCGGTCGCGGCCCGGCCACTTCCCGGTTGTTGCAAATGACCACGCCCTGACTCGGCATCTGCAAACCGGCGATCAGGTTCAGCAGCGTCGATTTGCCACAGCCGGAATGGCCAATCAAGGCAACGAACTCGCCCTTGCCAATCTGCAGCGACACATCTGCCAGCGCGTGAAAGCGGCCGCGTCGGCCGTTGAACACCATGTCAACTTGCTCAATGCTGATGAAGCGCGCAGCGGCGCCAGCGTGTGTGCTCATGATGGCCTCATTGGTAGTGAAAACGGCGAGCCAGCAGCAGCAAGCTCTGCTCCAGCGCAAGCCCGACCAAGCCGACGATGAAAATCGCGATGATGATGTGGGCGACGTTGAGGTTGTTCCATTCGTCCCAGACCCAGAAACCAAGCCCGATGCCACCGGTCAGCATTTCGGCAGCGACGATCACCAGCCAGGCCACGCCGATCGACAAGCGGATACCGGTCAGCAAATGCGGCAGCACGGCCGGGAACAGGATGCGGGTAAACATTTTCCATTCGCTCAGGTTCAACACCCGGGCGACGTTGAGATAGTCCTGCGGCACGCTGCGCACGCCTTGCGCGGTGTTGAGCAGAATCGGCCACAGACTGGAGATGAAGATCACCCAGATGGACGCCGGATCGGCTTTCTGAAACACCAGCAAACCGATCGGCAGCCAGGCCAATGGTGATACCGGTCGCAACAAGCTGACCACCGGCGCCAGCATGCCACTGACAAACGTGAAGCGGCCAATAAGGAAGCCGAGTGGAATGCCAACCGCAGCAGCGAGGCCGAAGCCGAGTCCGACACGCGCCAGTGAATGCAGAATATTCCAGCCGATGCCTTGATCATTCGGGCCATTGTCGTAAAACGGATCAGCGAACAAGGTCAGCGCCGCCTGCCAAGTGGCAAGTGGCCCCGGCAAATCCGGCCGCAATTGCGCCAACCAGGACCAGACCGCGAGCAACAACGTGAGCCCGAGCGCCGGCGGCAATACGAGGCGAACCAGCCGGCGCAGCTGCTCCTGATTGGCTTCGGCCCGGGCGGCAAATTCGGCTTCGTGTTTGGCCAGCAGTTGTGCGCGTTCGGCGATTTCCCGTTGCCGCTCAGCCAGTCGTTGCTGCGCGTTTTCATGGTGCTGTCCACTGTGCTGGCGTAGCGGGCTGATCATCGCGGCACTGGCGCGGTCCGGCACAGTGGTCAACAGGCGAGGCGCGTTCATGCCTTGGCTCCGGTTGCGGCGAGATCAAAGCTGGCGGCGTAGCGGGCAGGCGCTTTGCCATCCCAGATTTTGCCGTCCAGCAATTTGCTGCTGCGAAGCGGTTCACTTGGCAACGCCACCTTGGCAGCAGTCGCTGCTTGCTTGTACAGCGCCAGTTGATTGATCTGGGTGGCCACGGCCAGATAATCCGGCTCGGTTTTCAACAAGCCCCAGCGGCGTTGTTGGGTCAGGAACCACATGCCGTCCGACAGATACGGAAACGTCACTTCACCGTCGCCGAAAAACTTCATGTGCTGCGGATCCTGCCAGCGCGTGCCAATGCCGTTGTCGTACTGGCCGAGAAAGCGGCCCTCAATCACCGCTACCGGTGCGTTCACATAGGCCTTGCCGGCAATCAGCTTGGCGACGGTGGCGCGATTGCGCGGATCATCGAGAAAGCGCGAAGCGTCAAGCAGCGCCGCGGTCAGCGCGCGTGCGCTGTTCGGGTACTGCTGCACGAATGCGGCAGTGGTCCCCAAGACTTTCTCCGGATGATCGGGCCAGATCGCCTGTGAGGTGGTCACGGTGAAACCAATGTTGTCGAAAATGGCGCGGGCATTCCACGGTTCACCAACGCAGAAGCCATCCATGTTGCCGACCCGCATGTTGGCCACCATTTGCGGCGGTGGCACGACAATGGTTTTGACGTCGTCAAACGGGTGCACGCCAATGCTGGCGAGGTAGTAGTACAACCACATCGCATGGGTGCCGGTCGGAAAGGTCTGGGCAAAGGTGTATTCGCGCGGATTGTTCTTGATGTGTTTGGCGAGGCTGGCTCCATCGCGCACGCCTTGCTCATGCAGTGCATTCGCGAGGGTGATGGCCTGACCGTTGTGATTCAGGCTCATCAACACGGCCATGTCTTTTTTGGGACCACCGACGCCCAGATGAACGCCATAGACCAAACCATACAAGACATGGGCTGCATCGAGTTCGCCATTGAGCAGCTTGTCGCGCACTGCCGCCCACGACGCTTCCTTGCTCGGCACGATTTCGATGCCATATTTTTTGTCGAAGCCCATCGCCGCGGCGACGATCACTGACGCGCAATCGGTCAGCGGAATAAAACCGATCTGCAGGCGGGTTTTTTCCGGCTTGTCGCTGCCAGCCGCCCATGCAGTCGGCGCGGTCGCCGCGCCACCGACGGCCAGCGCGCCAGCAACGGTTGCCAGCGTTTTGCCGAAATGACGGCGGGACGCGTCGAGCGGCTCTGTCGGCAGCGACAATGCTGGCTTGGCGGGGGGGAACGTGATGTCGGTCATGGCCTGTCTCCCAAAAAAAAACGGCGCCCGAGACCCTGCTGGTGGCAGAGCATCGGACGCCGTTGTCCTGATTCATGAAATGTCATCGTGTGCTGTGTCGCGCACCTATCGTGGCCGTGAGCGTGTGCACCTGACACCAATAAGGTGAGCAAGCTGCGTGCCAGTATCAGGCGCTGCGGTGCAAGCGGTGTTGGCCGAGCACGCGGCCAAGCAATCGTTGGCAAAACGCACCAGTCTGATGCGCCGTGCACCAAGTTATCGCCCCAAATGCTGGCGCCGGCCGGTTCTGGAGAAAGCCGGTTCTGGAGAAAACCGGTTCAGAAGTAAACCGGTTTTGGCTACGACCGGCTCATGTCGACCAGCGCCGCAGCAACTCGCTGGCCCACTCCGACAAGCTGCGGCGATTGGCCATCGCTTGTTCGCGCAACCATTGATAGGCCTGTTGCTCCGTTAACTGTTGCCGTGCCATCACCATGCCTTTGACGGTGTCCACGAGTTGCCGCTGCTGTTGCCGTTCTGCATCGCGTTGCCGCTGCGTCACTTGCCGCTGATCGTGCCGGAATCGGGCCATGGCGATACGCAGTACCGGCCCGAGCCGTTGCGCGCTGATGCCTTCCACCGAGTACACAGTGACGCCCGCTGCCAGCGCCGCCGCAATGCTGTCGTCGCTGTCATCGGCGGTGAACATCAGCATCGGCCGTGGCGCATGCTGGTTGACCACGCACAGCGACTCCAACACATCACGCGAAGGCGACGCGGTGTCGATGAGGATAATGTCGGGTTGAAAATCAGCGACCCGGCGCAGCAAGCCAAGTGCGCCTTCCATTTGCTGTACCGATTCGATACCGGCGTCGCGCAATGCCATTACCACCGGTTCGATATGTTCATGGCTGTCGCCAATGATCAGCACCCGCATTGCGCTTTCCCGGAGGTTGTCGTGTCGTGAGTGATGCTGTTGTTGCAAGCACCGGGCCGACGCGTGTGTGCCTGCTTTCGGGGCGCGGCTTCGGTGCAATGGCCGCCTTTTGACTCTTGTTGGTGCGTGCGCTCACCAATGGGCCCTGTAATGCATCGTGCACAGTGTCGTTTGATCGAAGCCCTCGCCTTCGTCATTGATCCGGTTGTCTGCACCGGCGTCGTGCAGATCTGCACCGTGATGGTGCCGATTTCATTGCCATTGTCATCACAACGACGCTCTCCACGTGGCCTGCCGATGGCGTTTCACGTGCTCATCTCAAGTTGGCCTCCGAATTGCAGCATGTCGATCAAGACAACGGCGTCCAATGGCTCGCAAACCAAGCGGGTCAGTGGCCGCCGTTTTTGTTTTCCGGAGGGGACGCAATGAAGCCGAAACTGGTATTAGTCGGCAACGGCATGGCCGGCATGAAGGTGATCGAGGAACTGTTGCAGCGGGCACCGAATCGCTACGACATCACGGTGTTTGGCGCCGAGCCACATGGCAATTACAACCGCATATTGCTGTCGCCGGTGTTGGCCGGCGAGAAAGCGGTGACCGATATCATGATCAATCCGCTGTCCTGGTATGCCGAAAACGGCATCGCACTGCATTGCGGTCAGCCGGTGACGCAAATCGACCGCGACGCCAGGACCGTGCGCAGCGCTGACGGTACGGTGCAGCCTTATGATCGGCTGATTCTGGCGACCGGTTCGCTGCCATTCATTCCGCAGGTCCCCGGTTGCGATCTGCCCGGCGTGGTCAGCTACCGGGATCTGCACGATGTTGATCACATGCTGGCCGCGAGCCAGCGCTATCGCCATGCGGTTGTGATCGGTGGCGGTCTGCTCGGACTCGAAGCCGCGTACGGTTTGCTGAAGCAAGGCATGACGGTCACCGTCGTGCACCTGATGCCGACACTGATGGAGCGTCAGCTTGATGCGGCTGCCGCGACCTTGCTGCAACAGACGCTGAGCGAACGTGGCATCGCGTTCAAGATGGCGGCACAAACCAGCGCACTACTCGGCACCGATCGGGTGACCGCGGTGCAATTCGCTGACGGCAGCACGGTTCCGGCCGATCTGGTGGTGATGGCAGCGGGTATCCGGCCCAATGTCGCGCTTGCCAGGGATTGCGGTGTGGCCTGTGAGCGCGGCGTGCTGGTATCCGATGCCTTGCTGACCTCCGACCCGTCAATTTATGCCGTGGGTGAATGTGTGCAGCACCGCGGCCAGTGTTATGGCTTGGTGGCGCCGCTTTATGAACAGGCACGGGTCTGCGCCGCGCAACTTGCCGGTGACAGCGACGCGGCTTACTCCGGCTCGGTGACCTCAACCAAACTGAAAGTCACCGGCGTCGATCTGTTCTCGGCCGGCGATTTTCAGGGCGGTGACGGCTGCGACAGCATCGTCTATCAGGATGCCGGTGCCGGCGTTTACAAGAAGGTGGTGCTGCGCGACGACAAACTCGTCGGTGCGGTGCTGTATGGCGACACCGCCGACGGCAGCTGGTATTTCCAGCTGATGAAGGAGCAGAGCGCAGTCAACCATCTGCGCGACAGCCTGCTATTTGGACCAACGACCGACAGCGCCGATGACAGCAAGCCCGGCGTGCTGGAGTGGCCGGATGACCGGCCGGTTTGCGATTGCAATGGCGTCTGCAAAGGCAGCATCGTCAACGCGATTCGCGAAAAAGGTCTGCAGACATTGGACGCGGTGCGTGCCTATACCAAGGCTTCGGCGTCCTGCGGATCCTGCACACCATTGGTGGAGCAGCTGCTGGTGGCTGCGGTTGGTGAAGGTTACCAAACGCCGAGCAAGAAACCGCTGTGTGCTTGCACTGAACACAGTCACGATGAGGTGCGCGCTGCCATCCGCACGCAGCGGCTGTTGTCGCTGACGCAAATTTTCCAGACGCTGCAATGGCAAACGGCCGATGGTTGTGACAAATGCCGACCGGCGCTGAATTTCTATCTGCTGGCAACCTGGCCGGGCGAAGTGCAGGACGATGCGTCGGCGCGGTTCGTCAACGAACGCAATCACGCCAACATCCAGAAAGACGGCAGCTATTCGGTGGTGCCGCGGATGTGGGGCGGCGTCACCAACGCCAGTGAGCTGCGTGCGATTGCCGATGTCGTCGACAAATTCCAGATCCCGACCGTCAAGATCACCGGCGGTCAGCGGGTGGATTTGCTCGGCGTGAAGAAAACCGATTTGCCAGCAGTATGGTCGGATCTTGCCAGAGCAGGATTTGTCTCTGGCCACGCATATGGCAAGGCGCTGCGCACGGTCAAAACCTGTGTCGGCTCCGAATGGTGCCGGTTTGGCACCCAGGATTCGACCGGCATGGGCATCCGTTTGGAGAAGCTCACCTGGGGCGCGTGGACGCCGCACAAATTCAAGATGGCGGTGTCCGGTTGTCCGCGCAATTGCGCCGAGGCAACCATCAAGGATTTCGGTGTCATCGCGATCGAATCCGGTTGGGAATTGCATGTCGGTGGCAACGGCGGCATCAAGCTGCGCGGCACCGAGGTGCTGTGCCGGGTCGAGACGATGGACGAAGTCGAGGAGTACTGCCTCGCCTTCATGCAGCTCTATCGCGACGAAGGCCGTTATCTCGAACGCACCGCACCGTATCTCGAACGCGTTGGTCTGGCCCATGTCCAGCAACGTGTGGTGCATGACGCTGACAGTCGCCGCCAGCTTGCCCAACGCTTTCGTGACAGCCAGACGCATTTCCAGAAAGACCCATGGGCGGAACTCGCCCACGCGGCCGCGCGTGACCAGTTCATCCCCATCGCCGATTTGAGTTGAAGGAGAATGCCGATGTCTGCTTTTGCCACCAGCGCTCAACCCAGTGTTGGCCTTGCCAACGGCCGTAACGAACCGGGCTGGCTTGCCATTGGCGCCTTGCACGATATTCCGCGGCTGGGTGCCCGGGTGGTGCGTACGCTGCACGGCGATGTCGCCGTCTTTCGCAACAGCAGCGATGAAGTGTTCGCGCTGCTCGATCGCTGCCCGCATCGTGGCGGCCCGTTGTCAGAAGGCATTGTTCATGGCCGGTTGGTCAGCTGCCCGCTGCATGCCTGGCAGGTACAGCTCGACAGCGGCGAAGCCAAAGCGCCGGACATCGGTTGCGTGCCGCGCTTCCCGGTCAAGTTGGTTGGTGCGGTGGTTTATCTCGGTCTGCAACCGCTGGCCGAGTCGCGCGCGCGGTTGAACACGGTGGACTGATCGATGACGCAAACGCGCACGACTTGTCCGTACTGTGGTGTCGGCTGCGGCGTCATTGTCGAGCGCAGCAGCGATGGCCGCGTGCGTGTGCAAGGCGACCCCGATCACCCGGCCAATTTCGGCCGCTTGTGTTCCAAAGGTTCGGCGCTGGCCGATACGCTCGGACCCGATGATCGTCTGCTGTATCCGGAGTGGCGCGATCGCGAAGGAAACGTCCAACGAGTCAGCTGGGATTTCGCGCTCGACACCATCGCCAATACGTTTGCCCGCATTCGTGCCGAGCACGGCCCGCAAGCGATTGCGTTTTACGCGTCCGGTCAGATGCTGACCGAGGACTATTACGTCGCCAACAAGCTGATGAAGGGCTTCATCGGCAGCGCCAACATCGACACCAACTCGCGCTTGTGCATGGCGTCGGCGGTGGCCGGGCAGGTGCGCGCGTTCGGCGCCGATCTGGTGCCGACGGCGTACACCGATCTGGAGCAGGCTGATCTGGTGGTGCTGTCAGGCAGCAATCTCGCGTGGTGTCATCCGGTGCTGTTCCAGCGATTGAAAGCCGCGAAAGAACAGCGGCGGTCGCTGCAGATCATCGTGATCGATCCGCGCCGCACCGAAACCTGTGTCATCGCCGATCAGCACTTGCCGATTGTCCCCGGCAGCGACGTCTGGCTCTGGCAGGGGCTGCTCAGTCATCTGGCGCACTATGGCCAGCTCGATTTCGCCTTTCTGGAGCGCCATGTCGACGGCTGGGCCGACAGCATTGCCTTCGCCCGCGCGGCGGCGCCAAATCTCAGCACCGTCGCACAGCGCTGTGGCCTGAGCGAGGAAGCGGTGTTGCGCTTCTATCGCGCGTTCGCGGGTACGGCGAAGGTAGTGACCGCCTTCTCGCAAGGCGTCAACCAGAGCAGCAGCGGCACCGATAAAGTCAGCGCCATCCTGAATGCGCATTTGGCCACCGGCCGCATCGGCAAGCCCGGTGCCGGGCCGTTCTCGCTCACCGGCCAGCCGAATGCGATGGGCGGCCGCGAAGTCGGCGGCATGGCGTCGACACTGGC
>CAMLKQ010000069.1 GCA_946480585.1 uncultured Kangiella sp. | reverse complement strand
GCGGTGCCGGCGGTCGGCGTCATGGACATGCTGCGCTTCCAGAAATTCACCATCGGCTGGGCCTGGGTGTCGGATTACGGTTCCTCGGACAACAAGGACGACTTCCCGGTGCTGCATGCCTACTCGCCGCTGCACAACCTGAAAGCCGGTACGCATTATCCGGCGACCATGGTGATGACCGCCGATCACGATGATCGCGTGGTGCCGTATCACAGCTTCAAGTTTGCCGCCGCCTTGCAAGCCGCCAACGCCAGCGCGGAGCCGATGCTCATCCGCATTGAGCACAAAGCGGGTCACGGCGCCGGCAAGCCGATCAGCAAGTTGATTGAGGACAAGGCTGATTTCTTCGCTTTCCTGGAAAAACACTTGGCGCAGTAAAGTTCTTCGCTGAACTCACTCGCACTGAAATAAAAAGGGCAGCCAAGGCTGCCCTTTTTATTTGGCCAAAAACCAGCCGCGCCACTTCAGCGTCAGCATCAGTGTCAGCGACTGCAGGCAGCGCGCGCCGCCGAGCTCGGCAGCGCCAAGGCTCGCGCAACTGCCCCTTGCGCCTTCCGGGCCTGTTGTATCGGCGTGGCAGCGTCTTGCACAGCGAGCACTTGGATATGCGCATGCACATCACGCTCGCCGAGCACCCGCCACAGGCTGCTGGCGAAATCGTCGTCACCAAGAAAAGGTACGGCGGCCGCACCGCGACCACGATACGCAAGCGCCAGCGGCACCACGCTGGCACCCTCCGGAATCAGTTTGGCGTGAAAGCGTCGCAAGCTGCTGCCGTCGGTGGTGGTGCCTTCCGGAAAAATCAGCACCACTTCGCCCGCACGCAATGCGTGTTCGATGGCCGCGACAATGTCAGCGCTGCTGTGCGCACCGTCGCGCTTGCCGCGTTGCAGAAACAGCGTGCCGGCCGCAGCCGCCAGCAGGCCGATCAGCGGCCACTGCCGGACTTCGGTTTTGGCAACAAAGCGCACCGGCAACTGGGCGGCAATCACCACGATGTCGAGCCAGGAAATATGGTTGCACAGCAGCAAACTGCCGGGGGATGGTCGCTGACCGGCGAGACTGCTGCACACACCGAGAATGTGCACGGCCACCTGCATCCACGGCGCCATGAACGGCTGCAGGCACTGGTTCACAGGCCGCCAAGGCGTCAGCGTGCGCACCAACACAAACAACAGCAAGCCGATTGCGATCCAGCTCGCGATCGCCACGCTGCGCAGCAGCTGCCGCACACGGCGCAGACCGCGACCACCGAGCGCACGCGGTTTGCTCAGGGTTGCGGCGAACGGCGGCATCGACGCGTGCCGCTCAGCTGACGCGGAAATGCCGGGCATAACGCGCGTTCAAATCACTGACGTCGAGCAGCACAAACAAATCGGCGCAGGCGAATTGTTCGTCCCAGCAGGCGGTACTGCCAATCTTGGCGCCAAGCCGCAGATACGCTTTCAGCAGCGGCGGCACCGGGGTATCGACATTGGTGAGTTCAACGGCTGGCGGGATCGGATTGACTGCGCGTACCGACAGCGACGACGGCAGGTAGTAATTCGACAGGCGCTGCATCAAGGCATGGACATGAGCGCTGCTGGCCGGCATCGGCACGCTGGCACAACCAAACAAATAACGGGTCTGCTGCTGGCGAAACACCGCCGCCAGTCCCTGCCAGAGCATCGCAATGCCGCTGCCGTCGCGGTAATCCGGATGAATGCAGGTGCGGCCCACTTCCAGCAGTTCGCCGTCCAGCTGCAGCGCTGCATCCATCAGGAACTCGCCTTGCGAATAAAAGCCGCCGGCTTTGGCGGCGCCGGCGCGGTTGAGCAGACGCGTGCCACCGACCAGCTGATTGCGCTCGCTGTCGTAAACGTACAGATGCTGACAATGGCGATCAAACGGGTCACGATCCAGGCCTTCGGCATCGACGATATCGGCGCCCAGCTCCTCGGCAAAAATCTGGTAGCGCAATCGCTGCAAGGCGCGCATCTCCGCCGCACTGTGGGCGAGGCAAATCTGGAATCGGTCGGCTTCGGCAAGAACGGCAGGTCGGGTCGGGGCCATGACGGCACACTCGTGGCAGGGAACACGTCGCTCAGCCTGCCGCGACGCCGTTGCACCGCCGTGACCGACGCCTGACAGGCCGATGACAGCCGGCCAGTCATGCCCGGAAACAAATTCCACCCTGCAGCGGCCAGGCAAGGTTGCTAGCATGGCCGGGCTTCGCCCGCTGCGCGCCAACAGCGCGCTAGGCTGGTCTGCTGACCAGACGCCGCGCTGACCGCACGGGCTTTTTCGCCCTATCGAGACAGGTATCGCCATGAAGAAATGGATTGTGTCTGCACTGGCTCTCGCCGTGCTGGCCGGCTGCAATTCCGAGCCGGAAACCACCGCCACCACCGACGCCCCGACCGCTGCCGCGGTTGCCGCCGCCCCGACCTCGGGTATCACCCTGAACCACTTCGACCAAGCCGTGCGGGCGCAGGATGACCTGTACCGGCACGTCAACGGCAGCTGGCTGAAAACCACCGAGATCCCGGCCGACAAATCCAATTACGGCTCGTTCACCAAACTCGCTGACGATGCCCAGGCCCAGCTGAAAACCATCATCGAGACCGCTGCCGCCAGCCAGAATGCTCCGGGCAGTGAAGCGCAGAAAGTCGGCGACTTCTACAACAGCTACATGAACGAAGCCAAGCGCGAAGAACTCGGCCTGAAGCCGGTCGAACCGTACTTTGCCGAAATCGATGCGATGAAAGACAAGAGCGCGCTGGCCGCCTGGTTCGGCAAGGCACAGCGCGACGGCGTCAGCACGCCGATCGCGATGTTCATCAACAACGATGAAAAAGACACCAGCCAGTACATCAGTTACTTCTACCAGAGCGGCCTCGGCCTGCCGGATCGCGATTTCTACGACGCCAAGAAGAAAAGCGACGAGAAGAGCCAAGCCATTCGCGCTGCCTACCTGAAGCACATCGAAACGATGTTCGCCCTCGCCGGCCAGAAAGATCCGGCCGCCGTCGCCACGCGCATTTATGCGCTGGAAGAAAAAATCGCGATGGGTCAGTGGGATCGGGTCAGCAACCGCGATCCGCAGAAGACTTACAACAAAGTCGAGACCGGCAAGCTCAACACGCTGACCGCGCACTTTGATTGGAGCGCTTTCGTCAACGGCCTCGGCCTTGCCAACGCCAGCCATGTCGTGGTCGCCCAGCCCACCTACCTGACCGCCCTCGGTGACGTGATCAAGAGCGGCAGCATGGAAGACTGGAAGCTGTACGCGAAGTGGCGCGTACTGAGCGGCGCCGCACCGGTGCTGGCAAAAGCCTTCGACGACGAAAACTTCAACTTCTACAGCAAAACCCTGCGCGGTGTGCAGGAGCAGCAGCCGCGTTGGAAGCGCGCCGTGCAAACCATTGACGGTGCCATTGGCGAAGCGGTTGGCAAGATCTACGTCGAGAAGCATTTCCCGCCGGAAGCCAAAGCCAAGATGGAAAAGCTGGTGCAGAACCTGCTGGTGGCATTCGGTCAGGGCATCGATGGCCTGGAGTGGATGAGTGCCGACACCAAGAAAGCCGCGCACGAAAAACTCGGCAAGTTCACCTACAAGATCGGTTACCCGGACAAGTGGCGTGATTACGCGGCGCTGAGCATCAGTGCCGATGATCTGGTTGGCAACATCGTTCGCGCCACCCAGTTCGAGTACGACCGCAACCTGAACAAACTTGGCAAGCCGATCGATCGCAGCGAGTGGTTCATGACCCCGCAAACGGTCAACGCCTACTACAACCCGACCATGAACGAGATCGTGTTCCCGGCCGCGATTCTGCAGCCGCCGTTCTTCGACATGAACGCGGATGATGCGGTCAACTACGGCGGTATCGGTGCCGTTATCGGCCACGAAATCGGTCACGGCTTTGACGATCAGGGTTCGCAGTACGACGGCGACGGCAACCTGCGCAACTGGTGGACCGAGCAGGATCTGGCCGAGTTCAAGGCGCGCACCGGCAAACTCGTTGCCCAGTACAACGGCTTTGAGCCGCTGCCGGGCAAGAACGTCAACGGTGAGCTGACGCTCGGCGAAAACATCGGCGATCTTGGCGGCCTGACCATTGCCTACAAGGCGTATCAGCTGTCGCTGAACGGCCAGCCGGCACCGGTGCTCGACAACCTGAGCGGCGATCAGCGCTTCTTCATCGGCTGGGCCCAGGTCTGGGCGCGCAAATACCGCGATGAAGAGCTGAACCAGCGCTTGGTCACCGATCCGCACTCGCCGTCGGAATACCGTTGCAACGGCATTGTCCGCAACATGCCGGAGTTCTACGCCGCATTCGGCGTCAAGGAAGGCGACGCGCTGTTCCTGAAGCCGGAAGAGCGGGTCAAGATCTGGTAAGCCGCAAAAACGGACCATCGTCCACGAAACAGGGGCCAATGGCCCCTGTTTTGCTTTTTCCCCTGTGATTTGATCGCGCAGCTTGTGATGCTGGCAGCGCTTTCCTATAGTGCATCGCAACGAAACTGTCATTTGCCGAGGTTGTCTGTGTCGGCCACTTTCTTGCGTGCCCGCGCCCCGGAACAAAAAGCCGACCGGCGTGCCCACCTGTTGCAACAGGCCGCCGAGCTGTTCAAGCGCGACCGGATCGTGCCGACCGCCGCCCAGTTGGCCGAAGCCTGCGGCCTCGCCAAAGGCACCGTCTACCTGTATTTCCGCAGCAAGGAAGAGATCTTTCTGGCACTGCTGCAGGAACAGTTCGGGCTGTGTCTCGATGATCTGGCGATTCGTCTGGCGGCCCAGCCGCTTGCCCGCGCAAGCGATGTCGCCGAACGCATCAGTGCCGCGATCAAGGCACGCGAATTTCTGCTGCCACTGGCGGTCATGGGCCCAACCGTGCTGGAGCACAACGCGTCCGATGAAGCCTTGCTGGCCTACAAACAAATGCTGGCGGAAAAGCTGACCTGCTGCGCGGAAATCATCGCGACACTGCCGGAATTCACGGTCGAGCAGGCGTTGCTACGGCTGCATCAAGGCTATGCGCTGATGATCGGATGTTGGCAACTCGCCAATGCCACGCCACGCATGTGCGCCCTGCTGCAAGCACACGGGCTCAATGCCTTGGTGCCGGAATTCTGGTCCCAACTGGACGATGGTCTGGCGCGCCTGTGGCGATAACCGCGACGACAGCACGCCCGGATACAGCGTCGCAGACAACGCCACGCCGGATCGCCCTGCTTGGTGGCAGCGGTTTGGTTGGTCAGGCCTTGCTGCAACAATGTTTGGCGGATCCCTCATTGCAGGAGTTGCACCTGCTGCTGCGTCGGCCGTTGCCGCAGCCGATTGCCGATCCGCGCCTGCACTGCCATCTGATCGATTTTGCTGAGCCCGGTTGGCAACGCCTGCTGGCGGTGGATGCCGTGTTTTGTTGTCTGGGCAGCACCATCAAACAAGCCGGATCGCAGGCGGCGTTTCGCGTCATCGATCACGACCTGGTGCTGACGGCGGCCAGCGCTGCCAAAGCAGCCGGCGCCGGCCATTTTCTGGTGATCAGCGCACTGGGTGCCGATCCGGCATCCGGCGTGTTTTACAACCGCGTCAAAGGCGAGATGGAGCGCGATCTGCAGCAACTTGGTCTCGCCAAGCTCAGCATTTTCCGGCCGTCCTTGCTGGCCGGCTCGCGTCAGGAATTTCGGTTTGGCGAACGCCTCGGTTTGCTGCTGGCATGGTTGCTCCCGGCGAAATGGCGATCAATATCCGCCACGCGGGTTGCGCGCGCCATGTGGCGCGCGAGTCGTGAACAGCAGGAACCGTTTCGGATTTATCCTTCGGCAGTCATGCAAAAAGCCTGACCGGGATACCGTTACCAGCGCGTATCGGGAACCGGCACACAGGCGAGATAGTTTGCCGGTGAATAGCCTTTCCGGCCGAGCAACCAATCGACATAAGTTTCACGCTCAAAGTGAATCAAGGCGAGATCCCAAACACAGGGGCTTTCACCATGTTCCGGTTGCTGCCACAGCGACTCTGCCTGCAACCCGCGCAGCCAGACCCGGTGACGCCACTCGTTTTCGTTATCCCACCAGTTGAGCACCAAATAATCGACACCGCGACCAGCATGGGCAATGACAAAACCCAGCCCGGCGCGCTCAGCAGTAACTGCCGGCTGTGGCAACGCCGAGGTCAGCAGCGGCATCGCCGCATCAAAACGTGACCAATCTGGCTGTGTCCGCGCGCCGTACCACAGCCGGTAATGCTTCAGCTGCCAACCGGTGATCGACTCGACCCCGACAAACAACCATGGCCGGCTGGCATAGCACTCAAACACAGGCGAGGTCGTCACCGCCATCACTCACCGACTATCCAGCCGGTTTCACAGTAGCCCTGTTGCTGTGGCGACAACCGTTGCCACAGCGGATTCAGCATTTGCTGCACTTGCTCGGGGAGCTGGAATGGCGGATTGATCAGCAGCATGCCGGAACCGTTCAGACCGACATTGGCAACGTCGTTGAACACGGTCAGTTCGGCATACCAGATTTTGCGAATGCCGGTACGTGCGAGTTTTTCGTGCAGCTTACGGGCATCTGCGGTGGCCTTGATCGGATACCACAGCGCATAGCAGCCGGTGGCGAAGCGCTGGTAGCCGTCCAGCAAGGCATGCACGATTGCCGACCAGGAATCGGCTTCGCTTTCGTATGGCGGATCGATTAATACCAAGCCGCGCTTTTCCACCGGCGGCAACTGCGAACGCAGCGCGTGATAGCCATCTTCCTGACGCACGAAAACACGGTGACGCTCTTCCATCAGGTGTTGCAACTCGCGCGCTTCGTCAGCTTGCAGCTCGCAACAGACCGCGCGATCGATCGGCCGCATCAAGCGGGCGATCAATTCCGGTGAGCCCGGGTAATAGCGCCAGTCGGTCTGACCGCGATCTTTGTTCAGCCGGGTCAGCAGTTGCTGCAATTCACGAACGCCAATTGGTGCATCGGCCCAGTCTTGCAGTCGACCGACACCGCCCTGCCACTCACCGGTTTCGCGGGCCAGTTTGCCGTGCAGATCATAAAGTCCGCGCCCGGCATGGGTATCCAGCACGAAGAACGGTTTGTCTTTGCGCTTGAGCGCTTCCAGCAACAGTACGAGCACGCTGTGCTTGAGCATGTCGGCAACGTTGCCGGCGTGAAAACTGTGGCGGTAATTCATGGATACACTCTCGACCAGAAGACACCCATGTGCCGGTGTCTCCTGTGTTGGCGGAACGAAAATTCAGAACTGGGCGCTGATGCCCAGACCAATGTCATATTGCGACCAGGTGCCGGACTTGATGGTCCAGCTGCAATCGCTGTCATCACAGCGAATGCGGGTGTCACTGCTGAACACGGTGTTGAGCCAGCGCGCTTCGGCCAGCAACTGCACGTGATCGGTCAGCGGCAAGGCAAGCCCGACAAACAAGGTATAGGCCGGCCGGGTTTCCCGCTCGTTGGCCGTCAGGTCCGGGCTCAGCCGCAACACCCCGATGGTGGCGCCGACGTACGGCAAGAACGGCTGGTCCTGCCAATATTTGCGACCACCAAATTGAATGGACTCCTGCAACACTTCGGTGGATTCGCTGCTGCTGGTCAGATCGGAGCGAAAGCGCGACAGCCACAGATCAAACGCGCTGTCGGCGGCGTTGAAATAGTGCAGGCTCAGCGCCAGCGCATTGCCCTCGTCAACCGAGACCGTGCGCTCCTGCACCGCCAGATCATCGCCAAAGCGATAGCTGGCCATGACCGTCATGCCCACTTCGGCCTGCGCGCCAAGGCTGGCCGCTGACAGCATCAGGACTGCAAGCTTGCGCATGGTTTGCCTCATCCGAAATTGACTTGCTGGCAGTATACCGGAGTCATTGCCGCTCGCATTGTCGCCCCGAAGTTCGCACGCTATGATGGCGGCCGCCACGCCATGCGCCCGCCAAATCACCCGTGCGGGCGCGCGGCGAAGGTGTTGAACCAAACGGGCCGTCATGCCGGTTGTGCTGTTTTTTGTAGCGGCGCTGGTGGCCATCGTAGTGTCAGTCTCGCGGGCGTAGTTCAATGGTAGAACTTCGGCTTCCCAAGCCGATAGCGTGGGTTCGATTCCCATCGCCCGCTCCACTCTCTCCTGCCCTCTCATCGCCATTGTCGGCTTGCACATCCGTTTGGCGACCATGACTTCCGGCACCGTTGCCGACAAGGCTGACTCGCTACAATGGACGCAAGTCCCCTTCGAGGAATCGGCATGTCTACGCCCAGCCCACACTGTCCGGCCGCGCCGGAACCTCGTCCGCAAACCGATTGGCTGCTGCTGGTCGGTCTGCTGACCTGGGCCCTGGTCGCCGGCATCGAGCTGATGTGGCGCGGCAGCACGTTGCTGGCCACACAACCAGCGCAGCTGTTGCTGACTGTTGTCGGCTACCTCGTCGCATTAATCGGCTTTCTGTTGGTCGCGCTGGAATCACCCGGCCGGTGGGCGCCGTGGCTGCCGAAGCTGGGGGTGGCCTTGCAGGTGATGGCCGTACTGGGTTTGCAGTTGCTGGACCACCGCTCACTGAACCAGATCCTGCTGGTGATGTGGGCCAGCCAACTGCCGTATTTTCTGTCGCTTGGTCGCAGCGTGCTGCTGTGCGCCGCGGCCATTGTGCTCAACGCCGTGATACAAGCTGCCATTGAACCCACCGCCGTGCCGTGGTTTGAGCCGACCATTTACTTCACGTTCTGCCTGTTCGCGATGTTTACGTCTCGCAATGCCATGGTCACCGAACAGGCCCGACTTGAACTGGCGCAACGCAACGCCGAGCTGGAAGCCACCCAAAAGCTGCTCGCCGCCAGCGCCCAACACAGTGAACGTCTGCGCATCGCCCGTGATCTGCACGACACCATGGGCCATCACTTGACGGCCTTGGCCTTGCAGCTGGAAATCCTGCAGCATCAAACCGGCAGCGCCGCCGAGCAAACCCAGACGCAATCCCGACAATTGGTCAAACTGCTCCTGGCCGATGTGCGCGCCACCGTCAGCAACCTGCGCAGCGAACATCAGCTGGACGTGCAGCCACTGTTGGCGCCGTTGCTGCGCTCCAGCCCCAAGCTGAAGATCATCGCCGACATCGCGCCCGACTTGACCGTTGCCGACACCCGCATCGCGGAAACACTCCTGCGCGCAGTGCAGGAAATCCTGACCAATACCTGGCGTCACAGCAGCGCGCAGCAGCTCACGCTGCGACTGCATCAACAGCAGGATGCGGTGGTGCTGACCGCCGAAGATGATGGTCAGGTCGCCAACGACTGGCAACCGGGCAACGGCCTCAAGGGCTTGTCTGAACGCGTGAGCGCACTATCCGGCCACTACCAGTTCGGACCGAATGAACGCGGCCATTTTTCGCTGCGCATTGCGCTGCCACAGGTGACGACATGATTCGCGTGCTGGTGGTCGATGATCAGCATCTGGTGCGGCAAGGCATTTGCTCG
>CAMLKQ010000068.1 GCA_946480585.1 uncultured Kangiella sp. | reverse complement strand
CCTGATCGCAGATCGGGCAATCGAGCGGGTGGTTGATCAGCAGGAATTCCATCACCGCTTTCTGGGCATCCAGCGCCTTCGGCGACTTGGTCTGCACGATCATGCCTTCGTTGACCGGCGTCGCGCAGGCCGGCACCGCTTTCGGCGCCTTGGTCACGTCGACCAGACACATCCGGCAGTTGGCCGCCACCGACAGCTTCTTGTGATAGCAGAAGCGCGGAATGTAAATGCCTGCGGCGTCGGCGGCTTCGATAATCATCGAACCCGGTTCGACCTGCAGTTTCTTGCCATCAATTTCGATGTTGACCATCGTCTACGTCTCTTGCAGGGGAAGTGACCGTGCCTACACATCGGCCATCACTTCGTTGACTGCCCGAGTTGTCGTGCTGAGTGACAACTCAATTCTTCAAAACTTGCGGTAACGCTTGCCGGTCAGCTCAGTGACCGCCACCACCAACGATGCTGCGTTTGTGTTCGATGTAGTGCTCGAACTCGTGGCGGAAATGCTTCAGGAAGCTCATCACCGGCATCGCCGCGGCATCACCCAAAGCACAAATCGTCCGGCCGGAAATGTTGGCCGCGACGGCATCGAGCTTGGCCAGATCATCGCGAGTGCCTTCGCCGTGCAGGATCCGGTGCAGCATGCGCGCCAACCAGCCGGTGCCTTCGCGGCACGGCGTGCACTGGCCGCAGGATTCTTCGTAATAGAAGTGCGAGATGCGGGCCAGCACTTTGACCAGGTCCGTGTCCTCGTCCATCACGATCACCGAACCGGCACCGAGCATCGAACCGGCCTTGCTGATGCTGTCGTAATCCATGGTCAGGTCCATCATGATGTGCGCCGGCAAAATCGGCGTCGATGAACCACCCGGGATGACCGCTTTCAGTTTTTTGCCATTCAACATGCCGCCGGCCATTTCCAGCAGGTCTTTGAACGGCAGACCCATCGGCACTTCAAAATTGCCCGGCTTGTTGACGTGACCGGAGACCGAGAAAATCTTGGTGCCGCCGTTGTTCGGCTTGCCCTGCTCCAGGAACCACTGGCCGCCTTTTTCCAGGATGACCGGCACGGAGGCAAACGACTCGACGTTGTTGACGTTGGTCGGCCGACCGAAGACACCGTAGTTGGCCGGGAACGGCGGCTTGAACCGCGGCTGGCCTTTCTTGCCTTCGATCGATTCGATCAGCGCGGTTTCTTCGCCGCAGATGTAGGCACCGGCACCGTAGTGGGTGAACAGATCAAAATCGATGCCAGAGCCGAGAATGTTCTTGCCGATGAGGCCAGCGGCATAGGCTTCTTTCAGTGCATTCTCGAACCGCATGATCGGTTCGTAAAACTCACCGCGAATGTAGTTGTAACCGACGGTCGCGCCGATCACATAAGCGCCGATGGCCATGCCTTCGATCAGCTGGTGCGGATTGAACCGGAGAATGTCGCGGTCTTTGTAGGTGCCCGGCTCGCCTTCGTCGGCGTTGCAGACCATGTACTTCTGGCCCGGCGCATTGCGCGGCATGAACGACCACTTCAGGCCGGTCGGAAAGCCGGCGCCACCACGACCACGCAGGTTGCCGAGCTTGAGCGACTCGATGATTTGTTCCGGCGGAATTTTCTCGGTAATGATTTTGCGCCACTGCGCATAACCGCCAACCGATTCGTAGGTCTTCAGCGACCATGGCTCCGGCAAGCCGATGGTCCGGTAACAAACCGGACCTTTGTTCAACTGGTAGGCAACATCGATCATGATCGGTCTTTCCTCAATCCAGCTTGGCCAGAATCTGATCCACTTTTTCCGGGGTCAGGTTCTCGTGGTAAGTCTTGTCGATGAGGCAGCACGGTGCGCCACCGCAAGCGGCCAGGCACTCGACTTCACGCAGGGTGAACTTGCCGTCTTTGGTGGTCTGCTTAAAGCCGATACCGAGCTTCTTCTGCAGATGATCGACGATCTGATCGGAGCCGCGCAGCATGCAGCTGACGTTGGTGCAGACGTTGATCACATGCTTGCCGACCGGCTGCAGCTGATACATCGAGTAGAAGGTCGCGACTTCATAAGCCGCGATGCGCGGAATACCGAGGTAATCGGCGACCGCGTCCATCGTTTCGGTGCTCAGGTGATTCAGGTGATCCTGGGCTATGGTCAGCGCGCCCATGACCGCCGAGCGACGGCGATCCGCCGGATACTTGGCGAGCCAGACTTCGATTTCGGCAATGGCCGAGGCCGGCAACAGCTCTTTGAGCTTGTTCGGATTGGGCTGATTGGAATTTTGCGTGCTCATTAGCGGTCAATCTCCCCGAACACGATGTCCATCGTTCCGATGATCGCAACGATGTCGGCCAGCATGTGGCCACGACCGATTTCATCAATGGCGGACAGGTGGGCGAAACCCGGCGCGCGAATTTTTACCCGGTAAGGTTTGTTGGCACCGTCCGAGACGAGGTAAATGCCAAACTCGCCTTTCGGGTGTTCGATGGCGCTGTAGACCTCACCTTCCGGCGCGCAGAAACCTTCAGTGAAGAATTTGAAGTGGTGAATCAGCGCTTCCATGTCGTGCTTCATCGCTTCGCGACGCGGCGGCGCAACCTTGTAGTTGTCGACCATGACCGGGCCCGGATTTTTGCGCAGCCACTCGATGCACTGACGGATGATCCGGTTCGACTGGCGCATTTCTTCGACGCGCACCAGGTAACGGTCGTAGCAGTCGCCGTTCTTGCCGACCGGAATGTCGAAATCGAGCTGATCGTAGACTTCATACGGCTGGTGCTTGCGCAGATCCCAGACCACGCCCGAACCGCGCAGCATGGCACCGGTGAGGCCGAGTGCCAAAGCACGCTCCGGCGACACCACACCGATGCCGACGGTGCGCTGTTTCCAGATCCGGTTGTCGGTCAGAAGCGCTTCGTATTCGTCGACGCGCTTGGGGAAATCTTCGGTGAATGCCCACAGGTAATCGAGCATCGAGCCCTGGCGCATTTCGTTCAGCTTTTTGGTGTCTTTTTCGCTGCGGAATTTCGACGCCTGATACTGCGGCATACGATCCGGCAGGTCACGGTAGACGCCACCCGGACGGTAGTAGGTCGCGTGCAGACGAGCGCCGGAAACCGCTTCGTAGCAATCCATCAGCGCTTCACGCTCACGGAAGCAGTACAGGAACATGGTCATCGCGCCGATGTCGAGACCGTGCGCGCCGAGCCAGAGCAGGTGGTTCAGGATGCGGGTGATTTCGTCGAACATCACCCGGATGTACTGGGCCCGCACCGGCGCCTGGATACCGAGCAATTTCTCGATGGCCATGACATAGGCGTGCTCGTTGCACATCATCGAGACGTAGTCGAGCCGGTCCATGTAACCGATGCTCTGGTTGAACGGCTTGCTCTCGGCCAGCTTTTCGGTGCCACGGTGCAGCAGGCCGATGTGCGGATCGGCGCGGACGATGGTTTCGCCGTCCAGTTCCAGAATCAGACGCAGCACGCCGTGCGCGGCCGGGTGTTGCGGGCCGAAGTTGATGGTGTAATTGCGGATCTCTGCCATTTCTTTTAGGCCTTCTTCGCGCTGTAACGCTGATCGTGGCGAATGACGCGCGGCACCAGCACGCGCGGCTCGATCGACACCGGCTCGTAAACGCAGCGGGCTTGCGCGGCGTCGTAACGGATTTCGACGTTGCCGATCAGCGGGAAATCTTTCCGGAACGGATGGCCGACAAAACCGTAATCGGTCAGCAGACGACGCAGGTCGTTGTGGCCGTCGAACAGTATGCCGAACATGTCGAACGCTTCGCGCTCAAACCAGTTGGCCACCGGCCACAGCTCGGAGACGCTGGCAACAATCGGGAATTGCTCGTCAACAAACACCCGCACACGAACGCGCTGGTTGTTGCTGACCGACAAGAGGTGCACGACCACGGCAAAGCGCGGCTTGCTCCAGTTCGCTTCACGCGGCTGCTCGCGATCAACGCCGCGCGAGAAACCGGCGCTGGACGCGTCTTCGGTTTCCCATTCGGTGGCGCCGTACTGCGAGTAGTCGACACCGCAGAGATCGATCAGCTGCTTGAACTGGAAGGCTTCCTTGTCGCGCAGCTCCTGGCAGACGCCAAGGTAGTCTTCACGCGACACTTCGATGGTCACTTCGTCACGATCGACAACGCAAGCCTGCAGGCGCGCGCCGAAATGTGCCGTCAGTTGTTCGGCCAATTGCATGAGCGAATTCCTTAGGCTTGCCGCGCGATGGTGTTGGTGCGGCGAATCTTGTTTTGCAGCTGAATCAGACCGTACAGCAGCGCTTCCGCGGTCGGCGGGCAGCCCGGCACGTAGATGTCGACCGGCACTACCCGATCGCAGCCGCGCACCACAGCGTAGGAATAGTGGTAGTAGCCACCGCCATTGGCGCACGAGCCCATCGAGATGACCCAGCGCGGTTCCGGCATCTGGTCATAAACGCGGCGCAGTGCCGGCGCCATTTTATTGGTCAGCGTGCCAGCGACGATCATCACGTCGGACTGGCGCGGACTCGGCCGGAACACGATGCCGAACCGGTCGAGGTCATAACGTGACGCACCAGCGTGCATCATTTCGACCGCGCAGCAGGCGAGACCAAAAGTCATCGGCCACATCGAGCCGGTGCTGGCCCAGTTAACGAGGGTATCGACCGAGGTGGTGACAAACCCTTTTTCCATGACGCCTTCAACCGCCATTTCCGGAATCCTCTTGATGCGTTACGAATGCAAAAAAGCGCGCGAGTGCTGAATCCGAAACCGGACTCACTCCCACTCGAGCGCGCCTTTCTTCCATTCGTAAATGAAACCGACGACCAGCAGACCCAGGAAGGCCGCCATGGCCCAGAAGCCGAACCAGCCAATCTCGTTGATGACCACCGCCCAAGGGAACAGGAAGGCGATCTCGAGATCGAAAATGATGAACAGGATGGCGACCAGATAGAAACGCACGTCGAACTTCATGCGGGCGTCTTCGAAGGCATCGTAACCGCATTCGAACGGCGCATTTTTGGCCGCGTCCGGCTTGTGCCGACCGAACAGGTAGCCGAGCAGCCAGCCGAGGGCGACCAGAACGGTGCCAAGGCCGAGCCCGACCCCCATGAACACGAGGATGGGAGTGTAGTTCTGCAGCATGTTGTTCACCCTGCGGCCGCCTGCCTGAAACCCCATCAGCGGCACGCACAAACGTGGCGGGACAAAAAACCACGGAATTTTAGCAGCTTCCAGCCGGCTTTTTCTGACCGAGCGCAACGCCGGTGCCAGCGTGGAGCTACCTCCTTCGTACTGCCGGCCGGGGCCGGGCAGCGTTTTTTCCCGACCGCCGGAGCAGTTCGGGCAGAAAAAATGGCATCGCCTTGCGGTCCGATGCCATTTTCCGTTCTGACCGGCCGGAGAACCCGACCGGAGAATTGGTGCGGAAGGAGGGACTTGAACCCTCATGCCTTGCGGCGCCACCCCCTCAAGATGGTGTGTCTACCAATTTCACCACTTCCGCGTGATTCGATTTTTCTATGCCTTGCGGCTGATGCCAAGCCGGCCCTCAATATACTGCGCCTACCACTATCGCCACTTCCGCGACTTGTGCAGGTCAGCTGACCTGTACTGCCTTACGGCTTCGGCGCATCATTGGCCGGTTGTTCGGTTGCGGCGGGCGCAGCCGGCACGTCGCTGTTGGCCGGTGCAGCTTCGGCTGCGGCCGGAACATCTGCAGCTGGAACGGCAGCAGCTTCGGTCGCCGGCAATTCAGCGGCCGGGGCTTCAGCGAACACATCGTCAGTGGCGGCTGCGGCCTTGTCGCGATGGCTCGCCATGTAGCCCAGCGCCAGCAGGATAACCAGCGCAGCCAGCGCCAGCCACCACGTGAACTTGGTCATGAAGTTGCCGGAGCCGGCGGCGCCGAACACGGTGTTCGAAGCACCGGCACCGAACGACGCGCCCAGATCAGCGCCCTTGCCCTGTTGCAGCAGGATGATGCCGATCAGCGCCAGCGCGATGACCAGAAACAGACCCAGCAAAATTTCGTACATGTCAGTCTTTTCCGACTTTTTCTCAGCGCTTATTCGGCGCTGCGGCAGATGGCAATGAACTCATCAGCCTGCAAGGAGGCGCCCCCAACCAGCGCACCGTCCACATCCGGCTGCGCCATCAGCGCCGCCGCGTTATCCGCTTTCACACTGCCGCCGTACAGAATCGGCAGCGTGTCGGCCAAGGCTGGCGCCTGTTGTTTAAGCCAGGCCCGCACTTGCCCGTGTACCGCTTGCGCCTGTTCCGGCGTCGCGGTCCGGCCGGTGCCAATGGCCCAGACCGGTTCATAGGCCAGCACCATCTCGCTGGCCCGTTCGTGCTGGAGCAGGCCGGCAAGCGCCGACAGCTGCTGTTCCAACACCGCCCAGGTCCGCTCGCTTTCGCGTTCGGCCAGGGTTTCGCCGATACAGATGATCGGCCGCAATCCTGATGCCAGTGCCGCCGCCGCCTTGGCAGCGACCAGCTCACTGCTTTCGCCGTGGTAACGGCGCCGCTCCGAGTGCCCGACAATGCTGAACTGGCAAGTCAGCTCTTTCAGCATCGCCCCGGCCAGTTCGCCGGTGTAGGCGCCACTGGCGTGGGCACTGACATCCTGCGCCCCGAGCATGCAGCGCGGGTGGCTCAGCACCCCAGCCAGCTCGGCCAGGTACACCGCCGGCGGACAAAACACGACCTGGCAGTGCCCCGCAACCGGCAACGCCTGCTGCACAGCGGGAACCAAGGCCCGAACCAGTTCGCGCGAACCGTGCATTTTCCAGTTACCGGCAACGATACGCGGACGCGACGAGGTCATAAAAAGGGGCCTGGCGAAGCGGGCGCATATGGTAGCGATGCGGCCGCCAAGTTACAAGCAAGCTGCGGTGGCGCGATGTCGGCGCTGCCGAGCCGATATTGCGTATTGGTCAATAATTGAGCTGCAACTGGACATAGGTCCCGACCTGATCGCCTCGGGTCACCGCGATACGGCCGAGATCCACCCGTGCCACGGTCAGCGCCAAGTGGCGGTTTGGCACCCAGGCCAGAAAGAAATCATGGGCATCGTCTTCGGCAACGGCCAGCAGATCCGGCTTCTGCCGGTATTCCGCCCCGAGTAGCAGGGAATCGGTCAGAAACACCGCAGCTGATGCTTCCGCCAGCCATTTTCTCTCGTCATCGTCCGGCCCGCCGAAACCGAGCAGACCGAATTGATTGGCACGGCTATGACGCACGCCGACATTGACCAGCAGGTTGTGGCCAAACGCGGCTGCGAAATAGAGCTTGCTCGCCGCCAGATGGAGCTCGGTATCCCGATCATGCTGACCGCCAAGCGCAGCAGGAATGAAATCGAAATCGCCGTTGCGCTTGTGTTGCAACGAGATCGCCAGTTGCGGCAGCCACGAGTCGGGCGCAAACACAGCGTCGCCGACAACCCGCCATTTCACCGCCAGGATGTCCTGGGAGATCGTTTCGCCGGGCACCACGTCCTGCAAATCAAACTGCTGGCGCGCCGCGCTCAGTTCGACCCAGTCAAACAGCCCTAACGTCACCGCCGTACTTTCGAATTGGTAATCCGGCAACGGCAAACGGGTGTAGCTGACCGCGCCGCCCCATTCATCGGCAGTGCCGTAGCCAGTGATCAGCGCCCAGCTGGTCAACCCGCCGCCACCGCTGCCCTCCACGCTGACCACGCCTCCGGTCGCCGGCAAGCGGCCGCCCGGATCGGCATTGCCGGTCTGAACCAGCAGCGCAAACAGGCCCAGTGCCCGTATAACAGTCCGGATTCCGCTCATGCCCGCTCCCAATCGAGGTGACCTATGGATGGTCACTGTCTATGCTCAATGCTAATCGCCCCGGAGGGTCTGTCAAAAATGCTGCGCTTGCTTTGCCGACTGTTGCCGCTGCTGCCGCTTTGCTTGAGCGTGCCAGTGGCAGCCACAGATTCGTTGTATCAACGCCTCGGCGGCCAACCGGCCTTGCAAGCGATCACCGACCAGCTCATTGATGTCGCCAGCACCGACCCTGTCACCAAGCGCAGTTTTCACAAGGTCAATCTGCAGCGGGTGAAGGAAAAGCTGGCAGAACAATTCTGTGTGCTCGCAGGCGGCCCCTGCACCTATACGGGTGACGATATGCGTCTGGTCCACCGCGGCCTGCAGATCACCGAACGGGAGTTCTACGGTTTGGTTGAACAGCTGCGCACCATCCTGGACGCACGCGGCGTCAGCAGTCGGGAAAAAAATGAGCTGTTGGCGCTGCTGGCACCGATGAAACCGCAGGTGGTGGACCCGGTCGCTGCCGGTCCCTGATTGCCCGACGAGGGAAGAGTTATCATGCATTCAACGCTGCGTGTTGCCGCACTGCTGACGTCGCTGTTTTTTGCGTCCTTCGGCAGCACCGCCGAATTTCGTCTACAGGTACACGATGGCCATGGCCAACCGGTGCCGGACATTGTCGCCTATGTCCCTTCTGCCGCCGCCAAACCGATTGGCATGCAGGTCGATATCGATCAGATCAACAAGGAATTTGTTCCGTACGTGACCGTGGTACCGGTCGGCAGCCGCATCCGGTTTCCGAACAAGGACAATATCCGGCATCACGTCTACTCGTTCTCCGATGCGAAGAAATTTGAACTCAGACTCTACAGCGGCGTGCCAGCAGAACCCGTGCTTTTCGAGCGCGCCGGTGTTGTCGCGCTCGGCTGCAACATCCATGACTGGATGCTTGCCTATGTGCTGGTGATTGACACGCCTTGGTTTGGCAAAAGCAATGACGCGGGCGAGCTGGTCTTGCAGCTGCCACCGGGCCCGCATCAACTTCAGTTGTGGCATCCGGAACTGAACGCGCCCACGGCGACACTCGCCATCACTGTCACGGATGCAACGGCACCGCTACGCGTGCCGGTCAGCCTGCGGCCGCGCGCCAGTGCCGCGAACAATGACTGAGATGAACACCGCCGCAACACCGCGTCGGCAATTGAGTCGGCGCTTGGCGCTGACCTACGGTAGCTTGCTGTTGCTGGTGTTGGCCGGGGTGCTGTGGTTGGTGTCGCAAATGCAGCGCAACCTGGTGAACACTCAGCTACAAGAGGAGTTGCAACTGGGGCAGGCAGTTTTCGCCCGGGCTTTGGCGCAGAATCAGCAACAGTTGACCCAAGCAGCGAAAGTGTTGGCGGCAGATTACGGCTTCCGCGAAGCCATCGCCAGTCGTGATCAAAGCACCATCACGTCGGCATTACAGAATCATCGCGGCCGGATCAATGCCGACATCAGCCTGGCGGCGGGCTTGGATGGTGATCTGCTAGCCGACAGCCGTGACGATCAGGTCAGTGGCTTGTTCCCGTTTCCGGAATTGCTGCAACAGGCGCGTTTGCAAGGCGCCGCCAGTGCCATCGTCAGTCTGGACGAACAGGCCTATCAACTGGTCATCGTGACGGTGCGAGCGCCGCAGCCCATTGCCGTGATCGCGATGGGCTTTTTGATCGATGC
>CAMLKQ010000067.1 GCA_946480585.1 uncultured Kangiella sp. | reverse complement strand
GCAAGGATGCCTGTCCGCCAGATGTCTTTTCCTGATTCCAGCAGCGTCCAGGCGACCGAATCACCGTCGAACGCCCGCACGCGTGTGTGCAGACCGCCAGCTGCCGCAGCGATGCATTTCCGCTCGCAGTCGCTACCTGACATAATGCACCACCAGCAAAAAGCCCGGACCAACCCGGGCTTTTTGCTTTTCTTGCGCTGGTATCGCTTGAAAGTCTTGCGCCAAATTCGGTCACCGGCAATAGACGTCACTGCCTTGCCCGATACGTGATTTTTCGATACACGACCCAGCGCGCGTGCATTGCGTTTTTCCAACTGGAAATGAAAGCGGCAGCCAGAAGGCCGCCGCAATCTCAAACACGCACGAAATGGAAGAACGGCGTGCTCAACGCTGGCGCCGGCGCAGCAGCAGCAAGGCCACCAAGGCGCCAACAGACACCAGCGGCAAGGAGCCACCGCCACCACCACCGGAGGAAGTCGGTGCCGGCTGGCTCACGTCGACACCCTTGGTCACCGTCAAGGTGAATTCGGTCGACGCGCGATCAGCTGGATTGCTGGCATCCGCCACCGTCACCGTGACCACCGTGCTGCCCTCGAAGTTCGTTTCCGGGATCAGATCGATGCTGGCGCCGGGCGCATGGTCATGCACCACTGCGCTGACATGGGCGCCGCTGACCGTGATCAGATTCGGTTCGTCGTCAGCGTCGTGATAGTTCACCGTGATGCCGTTCAACCGTGTGTTCTCCACCACCGATTGATTGGCGATCGGATACACCTGCAGCGAGCCGTTGACGATGAGCACGGCCGACGCGGTTACATTGCCCATGCCACTGACCGCGCTGGCAGTATTGACCGTCAGCGTCTGACCCGCAGCGGTTTCCGCCACCCGCGCCCGGAAGCGAATGTCGAACTGGCTCGATTGCGGACCGACATAGTCATAGCAAACCACCAGCTCATCCGACAGCTTGGTCTTGAGATCGTTGTAGGCAAAGCTCTTGCCGCTTTCGAACTCGAACGGATAACCAAAGATGTCGAGCGCACCGTGATGACCGTGCACACCGATTGAACCGGCACCGTCTTCGCTGCCGAAATCCAGATCGCCATAGGCCATCATGATTTCGAATTCGCCATCACCGAACCGGGTGTCCGGATTCAGGATCAGGTTAAAGCTGTAACGGTCATTCGATTCGCCGAGGAATTCGGCGCCGTCCCACGACACGCTGTACTGCTGGCTGCGCGCATTGACCCATTCGAACACCAGTTCATTGGTCGTGGTCGACTGCGCCATCACCATGCCAGAGGTGGCCTCCGGGTCGCCCCAAACGACGTTTAGCGGCGTACCAAGGGCGTTGACGTCTTGCGAGAACCAGGTGCCCGCACCGATCGCCTTGCCTTTCCACATCACGCCAATCATCGGCGTGTACGGCGAGGAATAGAACGGGAATTTCTGATGGACCGCCGGCATGCCGACCCACGGATCGAGTGCCACCCAACCTTGCGGCGACACTTTCAACTCCGGATAGGTCAGGCTGGCGTCGTTGTTGTACAGCGACAACCCCTTGCCCCAGAAATAGGTCAGCGGAATGGTGAACTCGTCGTTGTACCAATCGAACGCACTGCCACCAAAATCCGGCGTCAAGCCGAGATTCTTGACCATACCGACAAAGCCGCCGGCACTGCTGCCGGAATTCGAGCGATACACCGGCGTGCTGCAGCTGGCGTCGATCGTGCTGGTGGTAATGACATAGTCGTGACTCCAGTCGGCCGAATTGCGCTGGCTGCCGGTCAGGCGAATGGTGTTGCCTTCCACGACCAGACCGTTTTTCAGCGCAGACTTGTTGAGCGACACCGATTCCGGAATCAGCGTCAGTCCTGCCGGCAAGGTGGTGCTCAGGTCAAACTGCCGATCGGCGCCGCTGACGTTCTCGACCACGTGCAACTGCAGATCGATGAGGTCGCCCGGACGCGCATGGGTTTGACTCATGCTCAAGCTGACATCATTGACACCACGGACAAACTTGATCGGCACGAAACCGACTTTGCCCGGCACCGCTGCCGAGCCGACATCAAACCCGGCGTAGGCAACATCACCCGGTTCCAGCTCCGGCATGTCCCAGCTCAAATCGAGCGCGACTGCGCTGCCATTGGTGCTGGCAGGGCCAGTCACTTGCAGATTATCCGCTTGTGCCGGCACAACGGCGGTCGCCACCCGGTAGCTGTCGATGATGTCGATGTCCTCGCCATCACTCGAGCCCGTGCGGACGTTGCTGAACGCGATCCAGTACTGGCCGGCGTCCGGATTGCTGATGCTGCAATAGTTCAGTTCGATTTCGGTGTTGGACAAGCACAGCAACTCGTCGTTGTAGTCGGCGACACCGTTGCCATTGGCATCGATACCGACGTATACCGTCAGCCAGCCGCGGCGCCACAGCTCGACGGCCGTGGTCGCGCTGTTCTCCAGCACATCCACGACCAGACGCGCGGTATTGGCCGGCACATCGACCAAGGCAAACTGGACGTTGCCATGGCTCAAGTCATTGTCATCAATGAACGGTACGTGATCGATGTCTTGCGGCAGCGCCAGCGTTTCCACATCAGCCTTGATGGCACCGAAACTGCGATAAGCCGTCTGCGCCATGGCCGGCAACACGGCGCTGGCGACGCGGTACGCGCCTTGATCGCGATGGACACTGATCGTCAGCTCTTTCGGCAGCGGCCCGTGATCAAAGTTGATCGACATTGGCCAGTGCGCGCTGGCAATGCTCGGGTCATTGGCGGTAAAGCGGACGTTGCTCCAGAGTTCGATTTCCTCGGCGGCATCCACATGCAGGCGGGCGTCCCGGGCGAACTGGGTATCCGAGAGATCGGCACGCACTGTGATTACCGCCGTCTGGCCCGCTTGCAGACTGAACGAGCTCGGCGTCACGGTGATTTTGGCGCCGTTGACCTGCATTTCGCCTTCGCCGGTCATCCAGCGGTCGAACACCATCGGATCGGTACTGACCGTCCAGGAACCGTCGCGCGTGGCCCGCACCACGCGGGTCCACGAGCAGACATCACGGCAGTTGTTGTTGACCAGTTGCGGCAGGTTCAGTTGTTTGACGTCGCCGCCGTTTTGCGGATTGGCAAAACGGAAATTGGCGGCGGTTTCGTCCATCACCAGACCGCTGTCAACGGCGGCCTTGACGTCGACACGACCGGCACCGGCGCGGTATTGCGATGCCGGATGACCTTGGGTATTCCAGTCGTTGACATCCCGGCGCACGGTTTCCGATGCCGTCATCATCAGCGCCGATTGAATCTCGCTGGCGGTCCAGTCCGGGTGCGCTTGTTTCAGCAATGCCATCGCACCTGCCACATGCGGACTCGACATCGAGGTGCCGCTGCTGATCGCCCAGTCACTCGACAAGGCCGCGCCCGGATGGAACGGATGCTCGTCGGCGTACGGCGCAAAAATGTCGATGCCCGGACCGCTGATATGCGGCACCATGTGGCCGGAATAGGTGGACGCCGGTCCGCGCGACGAGAACTCGGCGAGAATGTCACCGGCATCGCTGTTGATCCCGGCCGTGATCACGCTGGCACCGATCGTTGCGCTGTGATCCGTGCCACCGTCCGCCATCCAGGCCAGCATGGCTTGGCCGTCAACACTTTGCAGCTGGATGCCCGGTAACGGATACGTATCATTGATCACGGCATCGTCATCGTCCGGGTAGCCGGCATTGACCAGAATGAAGCCACCGGCACCACCGGCTTGCACATTGAATGCTTTCAACAGCCGCGCCACTTCACCGCGTTTGCAGACGACAATCTGGTTGATGTTGAACGTGCCGGGGGCAAAGCCATTGGCACACAGCTCGTCACCGAAATCGGCAGCATTCACCAGCGTGCCAGTGATGCCGGTGGCAGAAATGCCGCCAAACTGCGTCCATGACTGGCTCGGAAAATCCGGCGGCGTGGTAGCACCACCGCTCAGACTGAAACTGCGCGGGGCGATATCGAGCACCCGATCATGGGTGCTGGCGGCCACCACCATCGCCCACGGCGACGAGTGCGACACGGTGTAGAAACCGCTGCCAAAATTGCCTGCCGATGCCGACAGCGAAATGCCGGCTTCGCGTGCCGACAGGAACGCGAGTTCGGTCGCATCCTGCCACGGGAAACGCTCGGCACCACCGATGGAAAAGTTGATGACGTCAACGCCATCGAGAATCGCCTGATCAATCGCTTTGACGACCGCCTCGGTCGGACAGCCGCCGTCCGGCAAGCAGACTTGATAGGCGATCAGGTTGGCGCGTGGCGCGACGCCGGATACCAGCGGAAATTCCAGCCCGGTCGGCGTGCCGTCACCGTCGCCCAGCACCGAACCGAGCAGGGGCACGTGGTATTGCACGTTGCCGGCGGTGGTGCCGGCCGTGTGACTGCCGTGACCGTTGTAGTCTTCGCCGCTGGCCGGACGGATGCCACCGAAGGTATCGGTGATGACCGGCCAGCTCCAGACACCGATCAGTTTGTCGTTGCAGGTCACCACGCCGGTGGCGCAATCACCAAGATAATTGCCACTGCCGAGCGGATTGCTGACGAAGTAACCGTCGGCACCGGTCGCAGCGAACGACGGGTGATCACTGTTGATGCCCGAGTCGAGAATGCCGACCAACACGCCTTCGCCGCGTTGCTCAACGCCACTGGCGGTGTTGCCCTGCCAGACAGCGTCGGCGCCGATGAATTGCGGACCGCGATCGGTGTGCAGCTTCAGCATTTCCGAACGCTGGACAAACGCCACTTCCGGCAACGCCGCAATCGCTTTTGCCTGGGCTTGCGTCAGCTTCATCGTGAAGCCGTTCAGCGCATCGCTGAATTGCATGCGCACCTTGCCGGTGACGCCCTTGCTGCGCAGCGCACGAATCGCTTCGGCTTGCTTGCCGGCGAGGTAGCTCTTGTAGGCGTGTTCACGCGCTTTCTGTTCGGTGGCCAGACCCAGCAGCGATTTGCCCTGATTCAGCCATTTCGACCAGCTGCTTTGCTGCTTGGCTTGTTCGCGCACAATGCTCTTGGCAGTCGCGGCATAGCCTTTGACGCGACCGTCATAGGTTGCGACCGGCAAATCGTGCAGCCGGATGATGTAGACGTCTTCGCCGGTCTTGTTCGCCTCGGCAACGAACTTCTCCTGGCTTGAGGCTGGCCGCACCTGCTGGTTGCGACCACCGGGCCGCGACGGTTGGGCCGCGCTGTTCATGGAGGTTTTGCTGGCCTGGCTGCTGCCCTGGCGCTGGCTGGCAATTTGCTGCAGATCAGCCATCTTGATCTGTTGCAAAGGGCTGGAGCCGGGTTGGCGCGGTGTGGGCGCGCCAACCGCCGTTGCGATGGCACCGACGCAGAGCGCGGAGGCGACCACGACGGCGATGGGACGACGATGGAACATGCTCTCTCCTGTTTCCCGAACGGGTTGCTGTTTTTTTGAGCGGCTAGAGTGTTGTCCCGCGGCGCGCCCAGGTGAGAGCGGAAATTTGTGCAGAATTGTCCACAAGAGCCGTCGCCGGCGCTGGCAGCACAGGTGGAAAGCGTCGCCCAATCAAACACTTGGCCGCCGTTCGTGGCGATGCAGCGCGCCGTCGCGCAACTGGGCGTAGATTGCAGCCAGCGTCCGGCAGCGCTGTAATGGCGGCACAGCGTATGGGTGTGAATGATCATGTTGCGGCGTGTTGTGGCGGTGTTGCTGAGCGGGCTGGTGGTAGCGCCATCACTGCGGGCGGAATCGGCCGTGCCGGCCGGTGCGGTCGAATTTTCCGTGGCGGTGGGTTACGGCCGTTTCGACACGCCACTGACCCGGGAAACGCCATTCGAGTTCTGGTTATTGCCACGGCTTGCCTGGTATGGCGAGCACGCCTATTTCGACAACGGTCTGTTCGGCTACGCGCTGCAGGAGAGCCCGTCCCGGCAATGGGATCTGGTGCTGTACCCGAACGAAGACGGGCTGTTTTTCAATTTGTCGGGCGGCACCGTGCCGCTCGCGTTCACGTCGCCGTTTCCGGTGCCCGATCAGATCCGCGTCATCGACACACCGGAGCGGCGCATTGCCGCAATGGCCGGGTTGCGGTTCGGCTGGCAGCACGATGACTGGAATGGTCATGTGCAGTTGGGTGCCGACGCCAGCGGTGTGCACAACGGCGGCGAACTCGAGGCGGAGCTGAATTGTTCGCCCTGTTTCAGCATAGGCCCGGTCGATATCGGCATCGGTGCCGGCATCAGCTGGAAAAGTGCCGAGCTGGTGTCGTATTACTATCTGCCGCGGCGCGGCGAGATTGATCCGGCCGAAGGTGATCAGTATCTCGATGACAACACCGACTGGCGCACCGTCGGTCCGTTTGACAGCCAGCACGGCTGGCGGGGTCAGCTGCAAACTCAGGCCCTGTGGCCGCTCGATACACACTGGTCGCTGTTGTTGCTGTACCGGCATTACTGGTTGTCATCGGCGATGACCGATTCGCCGCTGTTGTCACACGCCGATTTCGGTGCCGGTTTCACCGGCCTGCAATATCGCTTTTGAGCCATGACTGCGCGCACGGCGTTGTCGATGTCACTGCTGCTCGCCGGTCTCGGCGGCGCGTCGGCAACCGGCGATACGCTGACGCTGTTGCAGATCGAACCGCGTCTGTGTGTGATCGCTCACGATGAGACGCAGTGTGCGGTCACGCTGCGGGTGCACTGGCAACTGCCGCTCGACGATGCCACCTGTCTGATGACGCCGGCACAAGCGACGCCGCTGTTCTGTTCTGCGGCACAACGTGGCGAGCAGATCCTGCAGCTGTCGTTGACCCAAGACACCCGCTTTGAATTGCGCCGGCAACAGGACAACGCGCTCATCGCCACCAGTACCGTGACGGTGGCCACCACCCTGACCGAATTGCGACCGAGGAGGCGTCATGGCTGGGGCCTGTTCTGAACACCTCACCGGTGGTCAGTTGTTGCTGGTCGAGGACGATCCGAAACTCGGCGCCTTGGTGCAGCGCTTCCTGCAGGAAGCTGGTCACGAGGTGCGCTGGGCACACACGGCCGCCGACGCGGTCAAGCTGTGCAATCTGCATCTATTCGATCTCATCATCTGCGATCTGATGCTGCCGGACGAACACGGTTTCACCCTGTTTGATCGGATTCAGCGCGACCGTAGCGTGCCGTTTCTCTTTCTCACCGCGCTCGGTGATGAAGATCATCATGTGGAAGGGCTGGATCGCGGCGCGGTCGATTACCTGATCAAACCGGTCGAGCCGCAAGTGCTGCTGGCGCGCGTGCGGGCACAGTTGCGCCGGCTGGCAGCACAACCGGAGCCCAACCGGCACATTGCACTGGAGCGGTTTCGCATGGATGCCGGCAGCCGCACCGCTTTCAGCAACGAACAGGCGCTGGATCTGACTCGTCAGGAATTCGAATTGCTCTGGCTGTTTGCCCAGTATCCGCGCACGGTGCTGAACCGCGATGTGCTGTTCGGCGCAGTCACCGAACGCGACTATGACGGTAAGGACCGCATCATCGACGGCCGGGTCAGTCGGTTGCGTCGCAAGCTCGAAGCGATTGCCGGCAATCACTGGACCATCCGCACGATTTGGGGCCGTGGTTACATGTTTTGCGAAGTGACGAGCGATGCTGGCAGTGCCGGCTGAACCCTGAGCTGGCCAATCCAACCGCGCTTGACGAGCGCTGCTGGATTGGCGGGTGCTATCAGCGGAGCGTTATGCGCGCGGCTCGGTGAGCGGCGCCTGATCAATGGAGTGGTATGAAGAGCCCTTTCCTGCGCTTTTACGTCGTGCTGCTGCTGTCGATGGTGCTGCTCGCGCTGGCCATTGAAGGCTTGTTGTCGTGGCGCACGACACCGCACCATCCGTGGCTGCCGGCGCACCTGTTGTTCTGCCAGCATGTCGCGCTGCCGGCCTGTGCACACCAGCAAGCCACGCTGCAAACCTTGCGCGCCCGCGATATCCAGTTGCCCGACAGCACCCGCGCCCAGCTCGGTCGCGGCGACGTGGTCGCACTGCAAACCCAGTCGGGCATGGCCACCGTGCTGGCCCAACACGACGATCACTACCTCAGTTTCGGCCCGGTGGATCTGCGCGATGACAACGCGCCGCTCGGGCTTTATCTCTACTTGCTGTTCTTTGGATTGTTCGCGCTGCTGCTGCTGGCATGGCTATGGCCGCTGTTTCGTGATCTCGATACCGTACGCCGGACATTGGCGAACGCCGACCAACGCCACGGGGCATTACGGTTTGCCTTGCCAAGCCGCAGCCTGATGCAACCGCTGGTGAAAGTCATCCATCAGCTCTCGCACGAAGTGGATCAGCTGCTGCATAGCCAGCGCGAGATGAGTCACTTCATTGCCCACGATCTGCGCACGCCACTGGCGCGCATGCGCTTTGCGCTGGCAATGCTGAAAACTGAACAAACCGATCTGAAACAGGATTTGCTGGACAACATCAGCGAGCTGGAGCGGGTCGCCCAGGAATACCTGCGCTTTGCCGACGAAGACAGCAACCGGCCCACGCGCGCACTGGAAGCCCTGTCGGGCAGCGAATTCTGCCAAGCCTTGCGCACGCGTTACCGTCAGGCCGGCGCCATCCCCGTGCAGATCGATGGCGATTTCGAGCAGCCGTTTCATGCCGATCGGTTTGCGCTGGAGCGCGCCATCGACAACCTGATCGGCAATGCCCAGCGCTTTGCCCAGCACCAGATCCGCGTCCGCCTGCAGCAGCGACACGGTTGCTGCGTGCTGCAAATCGACGACGACGGGCCCGGCATTCCACCGGCGGCGCGGCAGGTGTTTGGTCGCCGGCAACCGTTTGAACGGCCACGCGTGCGCGGTGATCGGGAACAGGGTTTCGGAATTGGGCTTTACATTGTCCGTCGCGTCGCCATGCTGCATCGCGGCCGCTTGAAGCTGCTGTCATCGCCGCTCGGTGGTGCCCGCTTTGAATTGATCTGGCCGGATACGCCCTGAACCTTGCTCAATCACCGCGCAGCAAACGGCTCAATTCCTGACCGGCGCGACCGAGCGGTTGATCGCGTCTATGCACGAGTGCTGGTGTGAACCGGTAACGGGCGCCGCCAACGTAGGCGACTTCTTTCAGCGCACCGCTGGCGAGTTCCGTTTCGATCAGGTAGCGCGGCATCCAGCCAAAGCCGAGCCCCATCAGCAGCGCCTGCTTCTTGGTGTTGAAACCGGCGAGAAAGAACACCCGTTCACCGCCGAACATGTGGCGGTCATCGCCACGCTCGCTGGAATCCTGCACCGACAGTTCGATTTCCTGTTGCAGATCATTGAGCGTCACCGACGGCAGAAGCGTCAGCGGATGCTGCGCCGACGCCACCAGCACGCACTCCACTTCCGGCAATTCGACCGCCTGCAAATTCGGCTGCGGCTGGTAATCCTTGACCAGCATGATGTCGGCGTTTTCCTTGTCGAACCGGTACTGCACGCCGTACAGGTATTCGACCTTGACCTGAATGCGGGTCGG
>CAMLKQ010000066.1 GCA_946480585.1 uncultured Kangiella sp. | reverse complement strand
CGGTGCCAACACCCGCACCAGCCAAGCGGCCAGCCCTGCCATAGTGACTCACTCAAAAACGGGGAACGAACCCGTTCAACAATAGGTGAGCTTGGCCCAGCTGCCAACTTTTCGGGAACGAGCGTCGCGGTTACCATGATCCGGCGCCGCCGACCCGAGCGGCGCGTGATGAAGCAAAGCCTGCGGGCTGACCGCGACACAGGAGAGCAGGATGAATCAATCGAGCCCACGCCGTCTGGTGGCGTTGTTGGTGGCGGCCACCGTGCTGTCAGTACAGGCAGAAGAGCCCGCTCCGGCCGCTGAGGCGGTGCCGGAATGGAAAGGTGAGGGCGAGCTGGGCTATGTCGCGGCGCGCGGCAACACCGACACCGAAACGGTGTCGAGCAAGCTGAAAATGACCTACGCCACCGGCAACTGGAGCCATGAACTTGGCCTCGCGACGCTGCAGTCGACCAGCGAGGATCCGGACACCGGTGAAGAAGAAGAAACGGCGGATCGTTTCCAGTTCACCGGCCAGAGCAACTATGCCTTTTCGGCGCGCAGCTACGCCTTCGGCGCGGTGCGTTACGAAGAAGACGAATACAGCGGCTACGATCATCAAACCACGGTCGCCGCCGGTTACGGTTATCACATCCTGACCGAAGACACCCACAAGCTGTCGGCCGAAATCGGTGCCGGTCAGCGCCGTAGCGAATTGGTTGAAACCGGTGAAAAAGAAACCGAAACGATTGCCCGGTTGCGGGTGACCCACGGTTGGCAGTTCACCGAATCCAGCAAATGGACCAACGATCTGCTGGTCGAAGCCGGCGATGAGAACACCTTCAGCGAATTTGTCACCGGGCTGAAAGTCGATATCAACAGCGCGTTTGCGGTGAAAATCGCCCACGCGATCCGGCAGAACAGCGAGGTGCCGCCGGATCGGGAAAAAACCGACACGCTGACCACGGTCAATCTGGTGTTTGGTTTCTGAAACGCCCCGGCTTTGACGGCGTTACGGCCACCGGCAGCGCCGCCGCGCTGCTGAAGACGCTGGCGGCGCAGGCACTGCGTCTCGCCGACGCCGAGCTTGCCGTGCAACAGGCACTGGGCGCGGCGCCGCTGCCAGGGCCGGTGCGAATTCTGGCGATTGGCAAAGCGGCGCTGCCGATGTGGCAAGGCGCCGATGCCGTGCTGGGCGCGCAGGTGCGTGCCGGTTTGGTGATCCAGCCGGACACCGGCGCGCATGCGCGCTCATCGCTGACGCCATCGCGACCCTATCCTTTGCAATGCCTGATCGGCGCGCATCCGCTTCCCGATGCGCGTTCGCTGGCCGCGGGCGCCGCGGCGCAGCAGTTTGTCGCCGCGTGCGCGCCCGATGAAACCTTGCTGGTGCTGCTATCCGGTGGCGCGTCGGCGCTGTGCGAAGTGCTGCCGGATGATCTTCGTCTGGACGAGTTGCAGGCGCTGCAACAGCTCATGCTGGCATCGGCCTGGCCGATCAACGCCATCAATGCCGTGCGCCAGCGACTGTCACGCATCAAGGCGGGCGGCTTGCTGCGTTGCTGTCCGCCAACCACGCTGATTCGCCAGTTGTTGCTGTCCGATGTGCCCAGTGATGATCCGGTCGTGATCGGCTCGGCGCCGTTTGTGCCGGCGGTATTGCCGTTGCCGGACTGGCGTGCGTTGCCGGCGCCGTGGCCCACGCGCTTGCAGCACTGGCTTGCCGCGCCAGCGTCCGCAGTCGAAACAGATGGAGCCCGTGTGACCAGCACGATTATCGCCAGCAACGTGCAGGTGCGCGCCGGCTTGCAACAGTGGGCAGCGGCAAACGGGCTTGCGGTGATCGTCAATCGCGCCATCGCTGGCGACTGTGCTGAGGTGGCCGCAGCGCTGGCGGCCGAGATCAGCGCCGGGCCACCGGGTTTGTATCTCTATGGCGGCGAAACCCATCTGCAATTGCCGGCGCAGCCGGGCCGCGGTGGTCGCAACCAGCATCTCGCATTGTTGTTGCAGCAGGCGCTGGCGCGAAATCCGGATGCCGCATCGTCTCGCGCCAACTTGCGGCACGCTCCGACTTGCAGCGTGCTGACCCTGGCGACCGATGGCGTTGACGGCAACTCCGACGCCGCGGGGGCGTGGTTCCGGCTCGACACCGATGCGCCGGTGCAGGCCCATGCAAAGGCCGCCGCAGTGACGGGTACCTCTTGCTCGACTGCCGACGCGGCCACAGCGCTGCGCGACGCCAGCAGCTATGATTACTGGCGCCAGCAAGGCGGCTTGCTGTTTACCGGCGCCACCGGCAGTAACGTTGCCGATCTGGTGCTGTGCTGGAAACCGGAGCAGCGCGTTGCCAGCCATTGAATGCCGCCGCTTTTTTGCGCCCTGACGGCAAACCCGACGCCGGGTTTCAGCCGTAGAAAATCATCAGACAGGACACCGCCGTGAGCCATCCCGAATTGCAAGCCGTACTCAATATTCTGAATCGCATCATCGTTGGCAAACCGGAGCTGACTCGTTTGGCGCTCGCCTGCTTGCTCGGCCGCGGCCACCTGCTGATGGAAGATCTACCCGGCATGGGCAAGACCACACTGGCGCAGGCCTTGGCGCGTGTGCTCGGCTTGCAGTTCCAGCGCATCCAGTTCACGGCCGATTTGCTGCCGGCCGATATTCTGGGCAGTTCAATTTTCAACCGCGCCGAAAACCGCTTTGAATTTCACCCGGGGCCGATTTTCTCGCAAGTGCTGCTGGCCGACGAAGTGAACCGGGCGACGCCGAAAACGCAAAGCGCCTTGCTCGAAGCCATGGCGGAACAGCAAGTGACCGTCGAAGGCGCGACCCGCGAATTGCCGCAGCCCTTCTTTGTCATTGCCACCCAGAATCCGCTGCATCAAATCGGCACCTATCCGTTGCCGGAGTCGCAGCTGGATCGCTTTTTGATGCGCTTGGCAGTGGGGTATCCGGATGTTCGTGCCGAGCGCGAATTGCTGCGCGGCGAAGATCGGCAGCAGATGTTGACCGGCTTGAAAGCGCAGGTGTCACCGGCGCAGTTGTCGGCTTGGCAGCAGGCTGTGGAGCAGGTCAAGGTCAGCGATACACTGCTCGATTATGTGCAGTCATTGTTGGTGGCAAGCCGCAACGGCAGTGTCTTTCTGCACGGCCTGAGTCCGCGCGCCGGACTTGCGTTGCTGCGCGCGGCGCGCGCGTTTGCCTTTGTCAGCGGCCGCGATCACGTGTTGCCGGATGATGTCCAGACGGTATTCGTGCCAGTCGCGGCGCACCGGCTCTGGCTGCGTGATGCGCGCGAAGAACACAGTGAACGCGCCGTACAGGCCTTGCTGAAAAGCGTGCCGGTGCCGATGTAAGCGCGCGGACCGGTCACGGAATCGAGTTGCCTATGCTGGGCTTTCTGCAACGCTCCTCTTTGCCTTTGCTGCCACGCTGGTGGCGGGCACGTTTTGCTGCCTGGATCGAGCGGCGGCTGCTGCCGGTGCCGAGCTTGCGGCTCAGCCATCGTGAGATTTTCATTTTTCCGTCGCGCGGTGGCTGGCTCTTCATCGTGGTCGGTTTGCTGATTTTGATCGGCGCCTCCAATTACCAGAACAATCTCGGCTTGCTGCTGGCGTTCTGGTTGATGGCGCTCGGTCTGCTCGCCAAGTTCCTGAGTTTTCGCAATTTGCTCGGCATCCAGGTGCGCGCCGGCGATCCGCCGCCAGCGTTTGTCGGTGAAGCCGTGCCGTTTCCGATCTGGCTCAATGATCCGGAAGGCCGCGCACACGCCGCGATCAGCGTCAGTCTCGATGCAAGTCACGATGATGCTTACGATGTCCCGAATCAAACCGCGGTGTGCGCCGAATTGCCGGTGCCGGCGCTTCGGCGCGGCTGGCTGGAGATGCCGCGGTTTTGCTTGCAGTCGATGGCGCCATTTGGCTGGTTGCGCGTCTGGAGTTGGCCCAAGTTGCAAGCCCGAGCGCTGGTGTACCCGGCGCCGATCGCGCCGCCGTGGCCATTGCAGCCGCAAGGTGATGGCGATGGCAAGCACGCCAAGCCAATCAGCGGCAGCGAGGATTTTGCCGGTCACCGTTTGTGGCGACAGGGCGATTCGCTGCGTCAGGTCGATTGGAAAGCGTTTGCCCGTGAGCGCGGTTTGCACCTGCGCCAGTTCGTTGCGCCGAGTGGCGATGAGTGGTGGTTTCGCTTGCAGGACTTGCCAGCCGCTGATCGGGAAACCCAGCTCAGCTGGCTGTGCTTTCTGCTGTTGGAAGCCGAGCACAAAGGGCAGCGCTACGGGCTGGAATTGGGCGCGGAACGGTTTGCCCCGGATCAGGGTGATGTGCATCTGCATCGCTGCCTGAAAGCGCTGGCCCTGTACGGTCATGAGGCCTGAGTGATGCAACGATTCGATTTGCAGCGCCCGGGTGTCAAACCCATGTTATTGCTGGCCATCGGCACGGCATTGTTGCCGCTGTGGCTGAAAGTGCCGGCCTGGGTTGGTATCGCCAGTGCGCTGGTGCTGCTGTCGGCCACCAATATTGGCAGCCGGTTGCCGCGCTGGCTGTTGATTCTGTCGGTGCTGGCGGCGACCGTCGGTGTGGTCATGCAACATCGTGGGTTGTTCACCCGCGATGCCGGCTTGTCATTGATCGTGCTGATGGCCAGTTTCAAATTGCTGGAACTGAAAAGCTATCGCGATGCGATGCTGGTCAGCGCACTGAGCTTCTTTCTGACGTTCGTCGGGCTGTTGTTTTACCAGTCGTTGTCGGTGGCCTTGTACCTGTTCCTGTTGCTGCCGCTGCACACGGCGACCGTCTTGGTCCTGCACCGACTTGAAGGTTGGCGCGGTTTGTTGGTGCTGGCCAAGGACAGCGGCCGTTTTGTTTTGTTGGCATTACCGCTGGTCGCGTTGCTCTACGTTTTTTTTCCGCGCTTGTCGGCACCGCTGTGGCGCTTGCCGGGCAGCGGCGTGACCGGCCCGACTGACTCAATGACAATCGGCGACGTGCAGTCGCTGGCGCTGTCGGATGAACTCGCGTTCCGGGTCAAGTTCAGTGGCGCGCCGCCGCCGGAAAAGCAGCGCTATTGGCGCGGCACAGTGCTGTCGGATTTCGATGGCCTGACCTGGAGTGTCGGCATGCCGCAGGCAGCTGAAACTGTCGAGCCGCTCGGTCCGCTCGTTCGTTACCAAGTCGCGCTGGAACCGACGCGTCTACGCTGGTTGTACGCCCTGGATGTGCCGCAGACGGTGGATTCGCCGCTGCAGGCGCGGCGCACCTGGAACGCCACCTTGCTCACTTATGGCTTCATTCGGCAGCGGGTCGATTATGGTGTCGAGTCGGTGCTGAATTATCGCTTGGCGGCCGATGCTACCGAAAAGGATCTCGCGACCTATTTGCGCTTGCCGGACGGTGGCAACCCGCAGGCCCGGCGCTGGGCATCGGCGCTGCGCGCACGCACGCCGGATGCGACCGCCTATGCCCAGGCCTTGCTGCAACAGATCAATCAGGACAATTTCTGGTATTCGCTGCAGGTGCCGGAACTTGGCGAAGACACGGTTGACGATTTCTGGTTCAACCACAAGCGCGGGTATTGCGAGCATTACGCCAACGCCGTGACCTTTCTGTTGCGCGCTGGCGGCGTGCCGGCGCGGGTGGTGGTCGGTTATCAAGGCGGTGAGTGGAATCCGTACGGCAATTTCCTGACCGTGCGTCATCTTGATGCGCACGCCTGGCTGGAATTTTGGCGCGCGGGTGATGGCTGGATCCGGCTGGATCCGACCGCGGCGGTGTCGCCGCTACGCATCGATCAGTCGTATCTGGATCGCATTGCCCGGCGCGACAGCCTGATGAATTTTTCCGGTTGGGACAGTGTCGCCACGCTGACTGGCGATGCCACTGATTGGCCGCTGGTCCAGTGGTGGCAACAGGCCAATCGCTGGTTTGAAGCCAACGTGGTTCAGTTCAATGCCGATGCCCAACGCGACTGGCTGGAAAATCTCGGCTTGCCGAAATTGTCGATGGCCGATCTGGTGCGCATTCTGGTGATCGGATTGTTGCTGATGCTGGCAATCAGCGCCTGGCTCATTTTGCGCTCGCGTCCGGTGCGCGATCCGGTGGCGCGCATCTATGCGGCGTTCTGCGCCAAGCTGGCGCGCGCCGGCATCCGGCGGGAACCGCACGAAACGCCGCAGGATTTTCTGCGCCGGGCGCAGCGAGCCTTTCCGGCTGAGCGCGGCGAATTGCGGGCCTTCGTCGACGCTTATGTCGCACTGCGTTACGGCAACGGTGGTTCCCAGCGCGACTTGGCGCTGCAATGGCGTCGGTTGCGTTGGCGCCGCTTGAAAGCCCTCTGATGCGCTTGTGGTCATCGTGAAGGGGTTCAGCGGCGTGCCGGGCCGTTTTGCCGGCCTGTCGCAGGTATAATGCCCAACCTTGAGTCTTCCGGTTGCCACCAGAGCGGCAGCCGGCCGCGTGTTTTCAGGATGGGTTCTGATGAGTCTTGCCGATATCCGGGCGTTTCTGCACTGCGAAACCCCAGATGCCTGGTTGGCGCGTGCCAACGCGGAATTGCCAACGCTGCTGATCGATCACGCCCACTGCGAAAAGAAAGCCGCGTCGACTGCGATGAGCCTGATGTACCGGTTCCCGGAGCGCCATGCCTTGCAGCACCAGTTGTCACGGCTGGCGCGCGAGGAGCTGCGCCATTTTGAGCAAGTGATGGAGTTGATGCAGGCGCGCGGCGTCAGCTACGGCACCTTGTCACCGGCGCGTTATGCCGCCGGTTTGCGCGCGCATACCCGCAAGCCGGAAGCGGAGTATCTGGTCGATGTTCTGATCATCGGTGCCTACATCGAAGCGCGTTCGTGCGAGCGCTTTGCCGCACTGGCCGAAGTGGTCAATGATGACGAGCTGGCGAGTTATTACCGCTTTTTGCTGCGTTCGGAATCCCGGCATTTCCGCAATTACCTCGATCTTGCCAAGCTGTATGCCGAGGCGGATATCAGTGAGCGGGTGCGGCAATTTGGTGTCTGGGAGGCGGAGCTGATTGCCACGCCGGATCCGCAGTATCGCTTTCACAGCGGCGTGCCGGCCTGAGCCGAACGTGCGACGAAACAAAAACGCGGCCTTCAGCCGCGTTTTTGTTTTCCTGTTTGCGATGCTGTCAGCGAGACGCTGTTACAGGCGCAGACCGCCGTCAATTTCCAGCACGCGGCCGGTCAGGTAATCGTTTTCCAGAATGAACTGCACGGTCTGGGCGATATTGTCCGGCAGGCCCATTTTGCGCAGCGGAATGCCGGCTTCGATTTTCGCGATCACCTCCGGCTTCATGCTCGCCGTCATATCAGTGGCGATAAAGCCCGGCGCAATGGCGGCGGCGCGAATGCCGTAACGCGCCAATTCTTTTGCCCAGGTCACGGTCATCGCGGCGACGCCGGCTTTGGCGGCGGCGTAGTTGCTCTGGCCGATGTTGCCGGCGCGGGAAATGCTGGAGATGTTGATGATGACGCCGGCGCGGCCGTTCTCAATCATTTGCGCTGCCGCTTCCCGGCCGCACAGGAACACGCCGGTCAGGTTGACGTCGATGACTTTCTGCCAGTCGCTGAGGCTCAGTTTGCTGTCGATGACGCCGTCTTTGGCTTTGACCAGCAAACCGTCACGGATGATGCCGGCGTTGTTGACCAGCGCATCGACCGGACCGAGGCCAGCTTTGATGCGTTCGAACAGCGCGATCACGTCGGCTTCGCTGCCAATGTCGGCCAGATAGCCTTCGGCGCGGGCACCGTGCTGGCGGCATTCGGCGACCGCTTTTTCCACGGCTTCGCCGTTGCGGTCAATGATGGCCAGCTTGGCGCCTTGCTGTGCCAGCCGGAGCGCCATGGCTTTGCCGAGGCCCTGACCGGCGCCGGTGATGGCGATGATGGAATCCCGAACCTGCATGGCGACGTCTCCCGCGATTGGCGTTTGCTGCAATGCACAAAAACGGCGGCACTATAGCAGGATTCTCGAATGGAATTGAAACCGGCCGTCGAAGACCGTGGCAGGCGAAGGCGCCGGCTCCGGGAGAACGGGGCGAGCGCCGAAGCGCTTACTTTCAGCGGATCAGGCAATTACAGCAGTCTAAGCAGCTACAACACATTGCGCAGACCAAGCTCGGTCGGCCACGGCGCGAAGTAGTACTGCTGCTGCAGGTAGGCATCGGGTTGGCGGCGCAGGTGGTGTTGCAGCAGGGTCAGCGGCACCACCAGCGGGATCTTCTCCAGCCGGTAATCGTCGATAAGGCTGGCCAGCTCTTCCCGGTCGCTGCTGTCCAGACTGCGCTTGAAGTAGCCGGCGATGTGCTGCAGCACGTTGACGTGGCGTTTGCGGGTGGCCTTGCGCTTCAGCGCTGCCATGAACTCGCTGGCGTAGTTGTCCAGCCAGTCGTTGCTGAGCCGGCCTTTCAATTCCGCCACCATCCGGCCGAGCCGGCGGTACGCAGCTTCGTTGTGGGCGAGCAGGATGAGCTTGTAGCGGGTGTGAAAGGCGATGACCTCGGCTTTGCCGGGCTGGCTCGCCCGCAGCGCCTGCCAGCGGGCGTAGGCGTAAACGCGGGTGATGAAATTCTCGCGCAGCACCGGATCGTGCAGGCGGCCTTCTTCCTCAATGGGCAACAGTGGAAAATGCGCCGCCAGCCGGGTCGCGTAAATGCCGCCGGTATGCTGCGGCAGGCCGCCGCTGGCGCCATGCAGTTTGACCCGATCCATGCCGCAGCTTGGCGATTTGCTTTTCAGCACATAACCGGACAGCGTCTGTTGCTGCGGTCGCTGCCGATCGGTCCACATGATCATCTGATCGGTGAAATCATCGTCCGGGTTTTTGACGCCGCGCAGCCGAATCGCGCCATTGATGTTGGCAAGGTGAATGGTCGGCCGCGGCACGCCAAGACCGATGCCGAGTTCGGGACAGAACGGCCGGTAATCGAAATAGCGCGCCAAGACATCGTTCAGATAATCGTCGCGCTTGTGGCCGCCATCGAATCGCACCGGCTCGCCGAGCAGGCAGGTGCTGATGCCAACCAATGGTTTCTGCGGCAAGGGTTCAAACGCGATCATGCCGTGCTCCTGTTTGCGCGAGTCGTTTCAAATGACTCGTCATACGTTGCGGCTGATACGTCGCCATCGGCGCCGCCGATCGCTTGCGGCAGTTCAGAACCGGCTGAACCGGCGATTGCCGGACAGCAAACAGGCTTCGGCCGCTTCGATGTGCTCCGGGTAACCCATCAGCACCAAGGTGTCGCCGGCGCGCAGCAATTCATTGTTGGCGGGATAGGGGTGCTCGATGCCGGCGCGGCGCAGCGAGGTGACTTCAACCCCCATCGCTTCCAGATTGAGCGCGCCAAGATTGCTGCCGGTGCCGGCCGAGTCGGGCGCCAGCGTGACCGGATGCAATTGCTGCGGTCGTTTGCCGCTGTCGCTGGTCATGTCGGCGCCAGCGCCGTAAAAGAAACCTTTGAGCTGTTTGTAGCGGGCGCGGCGCGCTTGCTGCACCCGGTGCAGCACTTTGTTGACCGGCACGTCCAGCATCACCAGCACATGCGACACCAGCATCAGGC
>CAMLKQ010000065.1 GCA_946480585.1 uncultured Kangiella sp. | reverse complement strand
AAGCGGCTTATTCGGCGCTTTCCAGCTCCGGCATGCTGATGAAATGGTAGCCGTTGTCGACGTGCACCACTTCACCGGTCACGGCCGCGGACAGATCCGAACACAGGAAGGCGGTGACATTGCCAACGTCTTCGATGGTGACGTTGCGGCGCAGCGGGCAGACCTTTTCGTAGTACGACAACATTTTGCGGAAGTTCTTCACGCCCGACGCCGCCAGTGTGCGGATCGGGCCAGCCGAAACCGCATTGACGCGAATGCCGCGCGGACCGAGGCTCGCGGCCATGTAACGCACGTTAGCTTCCAGCGAGGCCTTGGCGACGCCCATGACGTTGTAGTTCGGCAGCGCGCGTTCGGCACCAAGGTAGGTCATGGTGACCATTGAGCCATTCGGCCGCATCATGTCGCGGGCGACTTTGGCAACCGCGGCGAAGCTGTACGAGCTGATGTCGTGGGCGATGCGGAAACCGTCGCGGTTGACGCAGTCCAGATAATCGCCTTCCAGCTGACCGTTCGGCGCATAGGCGACCGAGTGCACCAGCACATCGAAGCTGTCCCAATGCGACTTCAGCTTGCCGAAGAATTCCGTGATGCTGTCGTCGCTGGCGACGTCCATTTGATACGCGATGCTGGAGCCGAATTCTTTGGCAAAGTCTTCGACCCGGCCTTGCAGCTTCTCGTTTTGATAATTGAAGGCGAGTTCGGCGCCTTCTCGGCGCATGGCTTCGGCGATGCCGTAAGCAATCGAACGGTCACTGGCAAGGCCGATAATCAGGGCGCGTTTGCCGGCAAGAAAACCCATGACGATATCCTCAGGATGCAAGGGAGGCGCGCAGTGTAACACAGCGTTTTGCCACTACCTTTTCGCAACTGGTCGGAGGCGTTTGTGGCTGCGCAGATCAAATGCTGCCGGCTTTGTGGCAGGCCACCCGTTGTTCTGCCAGCCAGCGCGGTTGTGGCCGTTCCCGCCGGCATTGTTCATCGGCGTGCGGGCAGCGGTGGGCAAACGGACAGCCGAGTGCAGTTTCGTGGCTCTGCGCCAGCTCGCCGCGTAGTGGCGTCACCGGCACTTGCATCGCGCGCTGGACAGTCGGGCTGCTGGCGATCAGGGCGCGGGTATACGGGTGTTGCGGTTGCCGGAAAATGGCCTTGGTCGGCCCGAGCTCCATGGCTTCACCGGCATACAGCACCAGCACGTGATCGCTGATGGTTTTGACCACGCCGAGATCATGCGAAATGAACACGAAGGACAGATTGCGAGCGGCCTGCAGATCCAGCAGCAGATTGAGGATCTGGGCTTGCACCGAGGCATCCAGTGTCGATACCGGCTCGTCGGCGATGATCAGTTTGGGTTGCAGCAAAATGGCGCGGGCAATGGCAACGCGCTGGCGCTGGCCGCCGGAAAATTGGTGCGGGTAATGGTGTTTGTGATCGGTGGCGAGGCCCACCAAGGTCAGCGCTTCGTGGATACGCTCTTGGCGCTGCCGTGGTCCCATTTGGGCCAGGTGTTGCAGTGCTTGATCGAGCTGGGCGCCGACCGTGACGCGCGGATTCAGTGACGCCGACGGATTCTGGAAAATCATTCGGATGTCGCGCCGCAATTGGCGCAGGGTTTCTTCGCGCCGGCCAAAAATGCTATGGCCTTCGAGCAGGATGTCGCCTTCGCTCGGCGTTTCCAGCCCGACCAACTGGCGCGCCAACGTCGATTTGCCGGAGCCGGACTCGCCGACCACGGCGATGGTTTTGCCGCTGGTCAAACTGAACGAGACATCGCGCAGCGCCGTCTGCCACTGCAGTGGCCGGAACAGCTGACGTGGCAACGGGAAACGTTTGCCGAGTTCGGTGACGGTCAGCAGGGTAGCCGTCATGAGCCGGCTCCGTCACGGCGATCAGCAAGGCCGATCGGAATCAGGCAGCGGTAGCGGTGATCGCCCTGCTCACTGAGCGGCACGTTGTGCACGCAGTCGCGGTCGGCGCGCGGGCAACGTGGGCCGAAATAACAACCTACCGGTAAATTCATCATGCTGGGTTTGGCGCCGCGCAAGGCCTGCAAACGGCGGCTCGGCTGATTCAGTTTGGGCAGGCTGTCGAGCAGTGCACGGGTGTATGGGTGAAACGGTTGCAGAAACACATCGTCGGCGTCGCCGCTTTCGACTACCTGACCGCAATACATGACGGTGATGCGTTCAACGTTGCGGGCGAGCAGGGCGATGTCGTGGGTGATCAGCAGCAGCCCCATGCCACGCTCGCTGTTCAGCTTCAGCAGCAACTCCAGCAACTGGGCCTGAATAGTCACATCAAGGCCGGTGGTCGGTTCGTCGGCGATCAGCAGCGCCGGTTCACAGGCCAACGCCAGCGCAATCATCGCGCGCTGATTGATGCCGGCCGAAAACTGGTGCGGATAGCTGTCCAGCGCCGGGCCGATATTGTGGATGCCGACTTGATGCAACAGATCGGCCGCGCGTTCGCGCCGCTCAGCTTTGCCGCCGCCGTGATGCAGCTTGATGATGTCGTCGAGCTGCTTGCCAATGGTAAAGCTCGGATTCAGGCTCGCCTGCGCGTCCTGAAAAATCACCGACGCGTATTTGGCTTGCCAGCGCCGGCGCTCACTGGCGCTGGCGCGCAACAGATCTTTGTCATTCAGGCTCAGGTGATCACAGCGCCAGCGACTCGCCGCCGGGTCCAGCAAGCCCAAAATGGCCAGTGCTGCCAGACTTTTGCCGGAGCCCGATTCGCCGACCAGCCCGTGCACTTCGCCGGCGGCCATTTGCAGCGAGAAATTGTCAACGACGCGGACATCGCCATACAGCGACGGAAATTCCACCGACAGGTTGTCGACCCGCAACAAACTCATGGATTGGCACCTCGCGGATTGACCGCATCGCGCAGCGCATCGCCGACTAGATTGGCACACAGCACGGTCACCAGAATGGCGAGGCCGGGCAGGGTGACGGTCCATGGCGCCAGTTGAATGAAATCATGGGCAGACGCCAGCAGGTTGCCCCATTCTGCTGTCGGCGCTGGCGCGCCGAGACTCAGGTAACCGAGCGCGGCAATGTCGAGAATGGCGGTGGAAAACGCCAGTGTGCCGCGCACGACAATCGGCGCGGCGAGATTGGGCAGCAGCGTTTGCAAATACAGCGAGACTGGGCCGGCGCCGTCCAGCCGCGCAGCCGACACATAATCCTTGCCGAGCTCTTCACAGAGTCCGTCGCGACAGACGCGGAAGAAATGCGGTGTCAGCGCAATCGCAACTGCCATCACGCAGGCGGTCATGCCGCCGCCAAACGCCAGGCTCAGCAAAATGGCCAGCAAGATCGACGGGAACGCCAGCAGCACATCCATGCAGCGACGCAGCAACAGATCGGGCAGGCCGCCGGCCAGGCCGGCGATGGAGCCAAACAGTACGCCGGCGACCAGCGCCAACAGCAATGCCACCGTTGCCGAGCCCATGGTCAGGCGGGCGCCATGCAGCAAGCGCGACAGCATGTCGCGACCGAGATCATCGGTGCCGAGCGGATGAGCGGCAACACCGCCGGCTTGCCACATCGGCGGCAGCAGTTGCGCATGCGGATCGACCAGCACCGGATTGAATGGACTCAAGGCGTGACCGAGCACGGCGAGCAGCAGAATCAGCAGCAGCCCAAACAGCGCCGGCAGCGCGGCTGGGTGGCTGATGAAACGTTGCATGAAACGGCTGTTCATCGGCGGCGACCTCGTTCCGGCGGGCTCAGCCACAAGCGCAGCAGATCCATGCTGAAATTCATCACCACCACGACGATGGCGAGCAACAGTGCACCGCCCTGCACGATGGCGTAATCGCCGCGACTAAGCGCATCCAACAACCATTTGCCGACGCCGGGCCAGGAGAAAATCGATTCGACCAGCATCAGGCCGGTGATCAGCGCTGACAGTTGCAAGCTGAGCACGGCCACCACCGGCTGGCTGGCGTTGCGCAAGGCGTAAATCCACACCAGCCGCCATTCCGGAATGCCTTGACCGCGCGCCATCCGGATGTAATCGGCGGCGAGCGCATCGACCATTGCGGCGCGGGTGACGCGGGCAATCATCGCCATCGGCAACAGCGCCAACACCAGGGTTGGCAGCAGGATGTGGCGCAACGCGTCAAGAAAGGCTTCGAGCGCGTAGGCATCACGCGCCAGCCAGGTGTCAATCAGAATGAAACCGGTGCGCGCTTCGACATCAAACAGGAAACTGATCCGGCCGGATACCGGGGTCCAATCCAGCGTCAGGGAAAACCACAGCACCAGCAACAATGCCCACCAAAACACCGGCACCGAATAGCCAACCAAGGTGAAGGCGCCGACGAAGCGATCAAGCCATTGCTGATGCCGACGAGCGGCGCTGACGCCGGCCGGAATGCCGATCAGCACGGCCAACAGGCTGGCACTGACCAACAGTTCCAGACTGGCCGGCAGCACCGCCAGAAAACCGTGCAGCACCGCATCGCCGTTTTGATCAACGCCGAATTGCCCTTGCAGCAAATCCAGCAGGTAGCGGCCGAAACCGAGCACGGACGGCGCCGCTTGCTCGGGCATTTGTTGCCGCAACAGATAACAGGCGAGGCTGACGCCGAGCAGCGTGCTCAGCAAGGCCAGCAATTGCCGCCCCAGCCGCGCAGTCATGGCCGACGCTCCGCATGATGAAAGTACACACCGCCACTGGCCGATTGCCGCAAGCCCTGTATCGATTGCCGTGCCACCAGAAACTGGGTGGAGTGGGCAATGGTGAGCCAGGGCGCCTGCGCCTTGAACAATTCCTGGGCGGCGCGATAGTGCTGTTCGCGCACCGCCAAATCGCGGCTGCTGCGTGCTTCGTTCAGCAGGGTGTCGAATTCGTCATTGCACCACAGCGCCCGGTTGGAACCGGCGCGGATCGCATCGCAGCTGAGCAGCGGCGTCAGGAAATTATCGGCGTCGTTCAAATCGCCACTCCAGCCGAGCAGTACGCTGTCGTGTTCACCGAGTCGAAGGCGGCGCAGAAAGTCGCGCCACTCAAAACTGACGATGCGGGCATTGACGCCGACTTGCCGCAAATCGTCCTGAATCAGTTCCGCCATTTTTTTTGCATTGGGGTTGTATGGCCGGCTGACCGGCATGGCCCAGATGTCGAGTGTGAAGCCGTTGCCATAACCGGCTTCGCGCAGCAGTTCGCGCGCCCGATCCGGATCATGACGGAAATCCTGCAACGCGTGATCGTGGCCGGGCACCAACGGTGGCACCGGGCTCTTGGCAAGTTCCGCGGCACCGAAATACACCGCATCCAGAATGGCGGCGCGGTTGACGGCGTAATTGAGTGCTTGCCGGACCCGGGCATCATTCAAGGGCGGTCGCCGGGTATTGAACGCCCAATAACTGATGTTCAGGCTAGGCTGGCTGTACAGCTTCAGTTTGCTGTTTTGCCGGATCAGCGGCAAATGCGCCGGCGACGGTTGCGCCATCACGTCGCATTCACCGGCTCGCAGGCGCGACAGTCGCAAACTCGCGTCCGGTGTAATCGCAAACACCAGCCGTTTCACCTTGGCCACACCGGCAAAGTACTGCGGGTTGGCCTCGTAGCGGATGAACGCGCCGTGGTCATAACGCACCAACTGAAACGGGCCGGTGCCGACCGGCAGTTGATCCAACTGTTGTGGATGGCCGGCTTGCAACACCTGCTCGGCATACTCGGCTGACAGGATCGAGGCGAACTCCATCGACAGCATGGTCAGGAAGCTGCTGTTGGCTTCGCGCAACTGGAATTCCACCTCATGTTCGCCGCGCTTGACGATGCCGGTCAAAAGCTCGCCGAGGCCGATGTTGGCGAAGTAGGCGTAGTTGCCACCGGAGACCCGATGAAACGGATGACGTGGGCGCCATTGCCGCTCAAAGCTGAACAAGACGTCGTCGGCATCGAACGGTCGGCTTGGGGTGAACCAGGCGGTGCGATGGAACTGGACATCGTGACGCAGTTTGAATTTCCAGCGGGTGCCGTCGCGCGACACGGTCCAGCTTTCGGCGAGCGCCGGTTGCGGTTCACCAGTGTCGGGGTCGAGATCCACCAAACGGTTGTAAAGCGGGTGGGCGCTGGCATCGTAGGCAGTGCCGGACGTGCTGATTTGCGGATTGAAACTGTCGGGACTGCCTTCCGAGCAATACACCAAACCGGTTGCGCGCACCGATTGCTCGCCACCGGTGCATGCCACCAGCAGACCGACCGAGCAGAAGCCTGCGAACAGCGAACGCCACATCAGTTGTCGTCCTTCAGCAACTGGTATTTTTTCAGGTAGCCGCGCAATTGATGATAGGTCAATCCCAGTAACTCGGCGGCTTTTTTCTGGTTGAACTGGCCTTGTTGCAGGGCGCGTTTGATCAGCTCGATTTCATGTGCTTCGGTAACTTGCTTGAAATCGAGCGGCAGCGTCGGCGCCGCACTGTCGGTGGTCGCGCTGGTTTGTTGAACCATGGTGGCGACGGCTCGCGGCCGCCATGGCGAGGCGAACGGATCGAAATCGATTTTGCTGACCATGCGATCTGATGGATTGCGGTAAACGACACGCTCAACCACGTTTTTCAATTCACGGACATTGCCGGGCCAGCTGTATTCCAACAGCTGCTGTTCTGCTGCCTTGCCGAACCCGGGAAAATAATCCCGCCCCAGTTCCTTGCTCATGGCGACGGCGAAATGGTCAGCCAGTTTCAGGATGTCGTCCGGGCGCACCCGCAGCGGCGGCAGTGTGATGACGTCGAACGCCAGCCGATCGAGCAGATCATGGCGAAACCGGCCCAGCTCGGCGAGTCCGGGCAAATCCTCGTTGGTGGCCGCGATCAGCCGGACATTGACTTTGACCGACTGGTTGCCGCCGACCCGTTCGAATTCGCCGTACTCGATGACCCGCAGCAGTTTTTCCTGCACCCGGGCCGAGGTGTTGGCCAGCTCATCGAGAAAAAAGCTGCCGCCGTCCGCCAGCTCAAAGCGACCGAGGTGACGCTTGCTGGCGCCGGTAAAGGAGCCGGCTTCGTGGCCGAACAATTCGGTTTCCAGCAGGTTCTCGTTAATGGCAGCGCAGTTCAGCTTCAGGAACGGTTGGTCCCAGCGCCGCGACAGGTAGTGCAAGCGCGCCGCGACCAACTCCTTGCCAGTGCCGCGCTCGCCGATGATCAGGACCGGCTTGTTGAGCGGCGCCACCAGCGAGATGTGCTCCAACATTTCCAGGAACACTGCCGATTCGCCGATCAGATTGTGCGCCGGGGCACGCTCGGTCATCCGTGTTAGCCGATTTGGCCAAAGGGTGGCGTGTTATACCGCAGCGTCGCTCTTCAAACCAGAGTGCCACGAAAAAATTCCCGCCAAAACAAGCCGTTAGCATTTGGCATGGCAGTTGTATGAAAATGGCAAACAAGCGTAGTCCGCTTGCGTTGGTGTTCGGCCCGATTTCTGGCCAAGAGGTAGGTCCACATGGGGATTTTTTCCCGCTTCAGCGACATGATTGGCAGCAATCTCGGCAGCTTGCTGGAGCGCTCTTCCGATCCGCAAAAAACCATTCGACTGATCATTCAGGAAATGGAAGACACGTTGGTTGAAGTACGCACGACGTCGGCCCGGACCATCGCCGAACGCAAGGAGCTTGAGCGGCGCGTGCAGCGTGGTCAGGACGATGTGCTGGATTGGGAGCAAAAAGCCGAGCTCGCCCTGCGCAAGGGCCGCGAGGATCTGGCCAAGGCCGCGCTGCTGGAGCGAGCCCGGGTCGAGGATGCCCTCGCGGAGTGGCGACAGCGGCTGCCGCTATACGATGACACCTTGGCCCGACTCACCGCCGAAATCAGTCAACTGCAAGACAAACTGGACGATGCGCGAGCCCGGCAAGCGGCACTGTCTACCCGGCATCAAGCCGTGGATTCACGCTGGAAAATCCGCCGCCAGCTTGACCAGCAGCCGTTGGCCAACGCCTCGCTGAATGCTTACGAGCGCGAAGTCGATCAGCGCGAGGCGAACCTCGAAGCGCATGATCTCGGCCGACGCAAAACACTGGCGGAGGAAATCGAGGAGCTCGCGGCCAAGGATCGTATCGAACAACAATTGGCAGCCCTCAAGGCCAAGATGGCCGCGGACAAAGACAAGAACGGCGCCTGAGCCGGCTCTGCAGATTCGAAGCGAGGCGTAAGCAAGCATGCAAGAGTTTTTGGGTATCGCAATGATCGTGCTGTTCGGCACCCTGTTTGGCTTGGTGGTGCCGCTGTGGCTGCTGCTGCATTACTGGAGCAAGCGCCGCAGCAATGCTGCGCCGAACGAGGAAGACCAAGCGCGGCTGCGCCGTCTGGCGCATCAGGCTGAGCGTCTGCAGCAGCGGGTCGGCGCACTGGAAGCGATTCTGGATGCCCAGTCCCCGGGCTGGCGCGACCGGCAGGAGCGCAATCCGCATGGCTAAGCCATCCCGTCCACGTGAGCTTTACCGCGACCCGGCCCACGGCAAAATCGCCGGTGTCTGTGCCGGCATCGGCCGCTATTTCGATTGGCCGGTCTGGCTCATCCGGCTGGCGCTGGTCGTGCTGGCGGTAACCACTCAGGTGTTTCCGCTCGTCGCGGTCTACCTCATTGCCTGGTTTGTGCTGGACCCGTTGTCCAGCTACTCGCCGCCCGGTCTGCGCGGTCAAGTTGATGGCTGGGTACGCCATACCCGGAGTCACTGGGATGGCGGTCCAGCAGCGCAGGCCGATACGGAATCAATGGCGGAACCAGGCGAAACGGCGTCTCAGCCGAGCACGCCTCAAGCGGTAATTCGGCAACCGGTGGAGCCCGATTGGTTTGGCGTGGAAGCCGCGTTTGCCGAACTGGAGTCCCGGGTTCAGGCCATGGAGCGTCATGTCACCGAGCCGGCCTTTGTTCTGCGACAGCAATTCCGCTCGCTCTGAAGCGCGCCAAGCCTGCGTAGTTGTTAATTGGTACAAAAAGACAGGGTTGAACAAACTTTCGCCAAACACGCGTTTTCATCTGGTCTGATGAGAAGTTCGTTGATCTCTCCGGGCCAGCCGTCACGCGGGTGGCTGAACCGACGCCCTCACCGAATCAAGGTTGCGGTTTGTGCGTCGCACCAATTTCGCGCCTTTGTTCCGCCACACCGACGAAACACGCATCCAGCCTGAATCGGCATCACGGAAGCTGCCATTCGGGCACTGGTTCTGCATGTTTTGGCGCACAAAGCCCGTCATCTCGTTCGCTCAAGAATTGTGCAGAGTACCGCAGGAAATGCGGGATTTTTCGCATTGACACCCGCACCAAAAACCTGTTGACCGTCCAAAACGCTTGTAGTTAGTATCGGCCCCGGACAGATCAGGCCGCTTGGCCTGGACCCGCTTCATTCGCATCGACGAACCATAACGCCGAGCGGGTGTTGCTTAGTGAACCCTCACACACCCAGGGAGAACGACATTGAGTACTCAACGTAATAACCCGATCGCCAAAGCCATCCGCTTTGCGCTCATCGGCGGCGCGGCAATTGCTGCTGCCACCCCGGCTTTCGCAGCTGACGAAGCGGCCGGCGAAGAAGAAGAGCAGCGCATCGAAGTGACTGGTTCGCGTATCAAGCGTACCGACCTCGAAGG
>CAMLKQ010000064.1 GCA_946480585.1 uncultured Kangiella sp. | reverse complement strand
AACTATGCTTGCAGCCTGACAGCGCTCGGGCGCGGCGGGAAGTGGGTGGTTGCCATCATGGTAAAACGCCAGTCTCTGTTAGTGCGGATGTTGTGGTGGAACAGTCTGGGTTTGCTGGCCGCCGTCGCGGTCATCATCGTCTATGGCATTTACGCCGCCGCAAGCAGCCAGCAAACAACACGTGAACATGTGTTGCCAGTGGTGCAGGCGAGTACCGAACAAAAGCTCGCACTGGAAGCGCAGAAGATCAGCGCGCCGCTGAACCGCTTGCTGACTACTGCCGAACAGCAAACCGAGGCGCTCGCCGCACAAGCGCTGCGCCTGCAGGCAGAAGGTGCGAGTGACCTGCGTCGGCAATTGGTTGCGCTGACCCGCACCGTGGCCGAGGCCCATCCGGAATTTGTCGGCACCAGTCTGGTGTTCGAGCCGAACGCACTCGACGGCCGCGACAGTGCCTTTGTTGGCGACGCCGGCAACGGCGGAAACGACATCGGCCGGTTCGCCGATTACTGGGCGCGCGGTGAAGGTGGCAAGCTGATTCACGAACCGATCGCCGAGATTTATCAGACCGATGCCACGATGCAGGCGAGCGGCGATCGCGCCAGTGAGTGGTATCTGTTTCCAAAAGAACAGAAGCAGCTGGTGCTGGTTGAGCCCTATCTGTATCCGATTGGCAATCAGCAAGTGATGATGACGACGCTGGCGCGGCCGATGCTGCGCAATGGCCAGTTCGTCGGTGTCACCACCAACGACATGCAAGTCGGATTTCTGCAACAGCTGATCGAAGATGGCAACCGTAATGTCTTTGCCGGCAAAGGCAGTATTGCGCTGATTGCCCGCAAAGGCAGTGTGGTGGCCATGAGTGGTGCACCGGACGCGTTGATGAAACCGATCAGCAGTGTCTGGCCGGCATCATCGCAGGTGGTCGAAACCGCGTTCAGCAGCCGCAGCAGTCAGTTCTGGCACAACGAAAGCGATGATCTGATCGAAGCCGCGATACCGATCGATGTCGCCGGCGGCGCCAGCAACTGGCTCGTCTTGCTGCGGGTGCCACGCGCGGTCGCGCAGGCAGAATTGCTGGCGCTCGACGACACGCTCGATGCGCTGCGCTGGCAGAGTACCATCGGTCAATTGTTGGCAGGTTTGCTGGTATCCGGGGGCGCGATTGCCTTGCTGTTCGCGCTTGCCAAGCGCCTCACCCAGCCGATTGTCCAGATCACCCGCAGCTTGCGCGATGTTGCCGAAGGCGAAGGCGATCTGACCACGCGCCTGCCGGAAACCGGCAACGACGAAGTGACGGAGCTTGCGCATTCCTTCAACATTTTTCTCGGCAAGCTGCAAACGCTGGTCAACGACATCAAGCAATCGGCGCGCGCCGTTGAGCACGGTGCCGATGCCACCGCCAAGGTCTCGCAGCAAACCAGTGCCGGCATCAACACCCAGCAGAACGAGCTCGATCAAGTGGCGACTGCCGTGCATGAAATGTCGGCCGCCATCCAGGAAATTGCCGGCAGCGCCCAGCAGGCCGCGAACGCGGCCGGTGAAGCCAATCAGGCGGTCGGCGTCGGTCAGGGCCGGGTCAACGCCGCGGTTGAGGAAGTGAGCCGGCTCGCCGGCGAGATCGAAACCACCGCCGATGTGATCCGCCAGCTCGCCCAGCAGAGCAACCAGATCAGCACCATTCTCGATGTCATCCGCAACATCGCCGATCAAACCAATCTGCTGGCGCTCAATGCCGCCATCGAAGCGGCGCGTGCCGGCGAACACGGCCGCGGGTTCTCGGTGGTCGCCGACGAGGTGCGCACGCTCGCTTCGCGCACCCAAAATTCGACCCAGGAAATCCAGCAGATGATCGAAGCGCTGCTGGCCGGCACCCAGCAGGCGGTCAACACCATGCAGCGCGGCAAGGAGCGGGTCGAGACCAGTGTCCAGCGCGCAGAAGCGGCCGGCGAATCGCTACAGGCCATCGTCAGCGCGGTGCAACGTATCAATGACATGAACACCCATATCGCCACCGCCGTCGAACAGCAGAGCACGGTCACCAACGAGGTCAGTCGCAACATCACGGTCATCGGCTCGGTGGCCAACGAGCTGGCCGGCGCGTCCAAGGGTGCCAGCAGCACCAGCCAGCAACTGTTGGCCGAGGCGGCCCAGCTGAATCAGCTGGTCGGCCGCTTCCGCAGCTGACGGGACGGGTTTCCGATCCGGACCGACCGGACTACACTAGCCAAAGCGTACCCGCGTACCCCACGTGCGCGGACCTTACTGGCTTGGAGGACACACCATGTGGCGTCACATCCTGACCGTTGTTGCCGTGCTTTTCACTGGCAGCGTCGCCGCCGAACAAAAGAAGGTGTTTGGCGACTATGAAGTGCATTACAACGCGCTGAACAGCAGCACGCTGACGCCGGAAGTGGCCAAGCAATACGGACTCACCCGCGGCGCCAACCAGGGCCTCGTCAACATCGCCGTACGCAAACGCGACGGCAAGGATGGCGTTGCCACCCCCGCCGTGATCAGCGGCAGCGTGCGCAACCTGCTGTCGCAAAAAAACGAACTAAAATTCAAAGAGGTCAAGGAAAGCGGCGCGATTTACTACATCGCGACCTTCCGGTTCGACGACAAGGACACGCTGACCTTCGATCTCACCGTGCAACCGGAAGGCGGCGCCAGCTATCCGCTGACCTTCAATCACACGTTGTGGGTGCAATAACGACCGTTACGTCACTGAAACAAAAAAGGCCAGCATTGCTGGCCTTTTTGTTCGCTTGGCATCAGGTTGGCAGCGGTGCATAGATATCGAAACGATTGGCGCCCGCTGGCAGTTCACCGCTCGGCGCGATACCGGCAAGCGGTGGCGCGTAGTTCGGCCGCTTGACCACCACGCGCTGACGCGCCACGCGCCGCGCCGGTTGCAACAATTCATCGCCGGCATCGGTTTCGGCGAGCCGTTGCAAAAGCTGCATGTCTTTTTTTACTTTGGCGCTGCCGGGCCGCGGCGGAAACATCGGATCGAGGTAGACCACATCGATCGAACCGGGCGCGGCGTGTTGCAAATAGGCCAAGCTGCTGCCGAGCCGATAATCCAGCCGGTCGAACAGCGCCTGCAACTCGCTGTCAGCTGCGCTCAACGCCTGCACGCGCGACCGCTGCAACGCGTGCAGCACCAGCGCCGCAACGACCGGTTGCTGCTCCATCGCCAGCACCGTGCAGCCACTCGCGGCGAGCACAAAACTGTCGCGAGCGAGGCCACCGGTGCCGTCGAACACGGTCGGCGCTTGTCGGTTTTTGCCCCAGACGGCGCGCACCACCGGTTCGCCACGACCGCCACCGTGCTTGCGTCGCCAATCCAGTGCTCCGGTGAGAAAATCCGGCTGCAACCGCACCGTTTCACCGTCGATCTGCGCGCACAGACTCAGTGTGTCACCGAGCTCCAGAACAAATTCGGCCTCGCCAACAGGTAGCTGCAGTTCGGCCGCCAACGCGTCGGCTTGCGGTTGAAATGCCGGCGCACTGGCACGTACGGCGATGATCGGAACAGACATGAAGTACACACATATTGAGTTGCCGGAGCGGGCTTGCTGGCGATTCGCTTCATCACGGAAAGCGTTGTGAAAAATTCGTCAGCAAGCTGATTCCGACAATGTGAATGGATTCAAATCAGGCGCAAGGTCGCCTGGACGGCTTTCTCGATGCCATCGGCCGCTTCGCCGATGTTTTGCGCCAGCATGTAGGCCGGAGTCGAGACAATTTTGCGCGGCTCATCGACCACGAATTCACGCACCGGGCAGCTGACATGCACGCCGCCCATCGCTTCGATGGCAGCAGCCGTGTCGGCATCGGTGCCAATGGTGCCGCGCGCTCCGCTGCCGTAAATGCGCGGGATCATCGCCGGCGCAATGCAAATGAAGCAGACCGGCTTCGTGGCAACGGCAAAAGCCTGGGCAAATTTCAGCACATCCGGCTGCACCTGGCAGTCGGCGCCTTTGAACGCGAAATCGCAGAGATTTTTTGCCGCGCCGAAACCGCCGGGGAAAAACAGCGCGGCGTAGTCGGCCGGGTTGGCTTTGGCAACATCGAGCACCTGACCGCGGGCAATGCGCGCCGCTTCCACCAGCACGTTGCGCGACTCGCCGTCGCTGACCGCGCCAGTCAGGTGATTGACGACATGCGCCTGCGTCATATTGGGCGCCAGACACTGGTAAGCAACACCGGCTCGCGCCAACGCCAGCAGCGTCAACACCGCTTCATGGATTTCGGTGCCATCGTAGACACCGCAACCGGACAACATCACCGCGACTTTCATCGTTCACCTCCCAAGGCCTGACGCCAGCTTGTCGGAGCCAGCAAAGGATAGCGCCATTGCCGTATACTGCGGGCACTTTTCTGGCCGTGTCTCCGCTCCAATGACTGCCCCGCTCCGCATCGTGCTTGCCTCCGGCAACGCCGGCAAAATTCGTGAACTGACCGAATTGCTGGCGCCGCTCGGCATCGAGATCCTGTCCCAGCGCGAACTCGGCGTCGATGATGCCGACGAGACCGGCTTGTCGTTCGTTGAAAACGCCATCCTGAAAGCGCGCCATGCCGCCCGGCTGACCGGCCTGCCGGCGCTGGCTGATGATTCCGGTCTTGAAGTCGATGCGCTCAATGGCGCGCCTGGCATTTACTCGGCGCGCTATGCCGGCCTGCCATCCGATGACGCCGCCAACAACGCCAAACTGCTCGCGGCACTGACTAACGTGCCAGAGTCGCAGCGCGGCGCCCGCTTCTGTTGCCTGCTCGCGTTCGTGCTGCACGCCGACGATCCGACACCGCTGATCGCCGAAGGTTATTGGAACGGCCGTATCCTGACCGCGCCACGCGGCAGCAACGGCTTTGGTTACGATCCGCTGTTCTGGTTGCCCGAATTGAACTGTGCGTCAGCAGAATTGAGTAAGGTCGAGAAAGGCCAGCACAGTCATCGCGGCCAGGCGCTGCGGACCTTGCTCGAACGCTTGCCGGGCAAGCTCGCGCACCGGTCGCAACGAGGCGCCTGAGCATCATGTTCCAGCATTTCCAGAATCCCTTGCCGCTGGCGCTGTATGTGCACATTCCGTGGTGTGTGCGCAAATGCCCGTACTGCGATTTCAATTCGCATGAAAGCAAGAGCGAGATCCCGGAAGCGCAGTACGTCGACACGTTGCTGCGCGATCTTGAACAAGATCTGCCGCGGGTCTGGGGCCGGCGCATCAGCAGTATTTTTTTCGGCGGCGGTACGCCGTCCCTGTTTTCGCCGGAGGCGATGGATCGCTTGCTGTCTGGCATCCGTGCCTTGCTGCCGTTCATGGGTGACATCGAGATCACCATGGAAGCGAATCCGGGCACGGCGGAAGCGCGCAAGTTCAAAGGCTTTCGCGAAGCGGGCATTAATCGCTTGTCGATCGGCGTGCAAAGTTTCCATCCGAAGCAGCTGGAGCGGCTTGGTCGCATTCACGGCGAGCTGGAAGCGCGGCGCGCGGCCGAGTGGGCGATTGAAGCCGGCTTCGACAATTTCAATCTCGATCTGATGCACGGACTGCCCGGGCAATCGGTAGCCGATGCACTGCGGGACCTGGAAATCGCGATTGCATTAAAGCCAACACATTTGTCGTGGTATCAGCTGACCATCGAGCCGAACACCCGGTTTGCCTTTGACCCGCCGGCGCTGCCGGACGATGACGTGCTGTCCGACATTCAGGACGAAGGCCACGCCCTGCTGCAGGCCAGCGGTTATCCACGCTATGAAGTCTCGGCCTATGCGCCAGCTGCGCGGCGCGCGCTGCACAATCTGAATTACTGGCAGTTTGGCGATTACCTCGGCATTGGCGCCGGCGCCCACGGCAAGATCACCGACCTGCAGCAGCAGACCGCTTATCGCCCGCACAAGAAAAAACATCCGAAGGACTATCTCGCCGGCAACGGTGGCTATATCGCTGGCGAAGATCGCATCAGCGCCGACGACATGCCGTTTGAATTTATGATGAATGCCTTGCGGCTGGTCGAGGGCGTGCCGGCAAGCTATTACGGTGCCCGCACCGGTCTGCGGCTCGATGCCTTGCAGCCGGTGCTGCAGCGCCTGCGCCAGGAAGGACTTTTGCGCGACGATCCGGAGCTACTGGCGCCAACCGAAGCCGGCTTGCGGTTTCTCAACAGCGTGTTGCAACGTTTTCTGCCGACTGAATTGAAGCGTGCCGGCAGCAGCAAAATCATTCCGATAGTGAGCGGCTGATGCAAAGCCTCGACGAGATTCTGGCCAGCCTGCCGGCACCGTTCCAGCGCTACGATCACCTGTACGATGCGCTCGGCCTGCGCTGCCCGGAACCGGTGATGATGCTGCGGCTGAAAATGCGCCAAATCGCCGATCAGGAAACGGTATTGGTGATCGCCGATGATCCCGCGACGACTCGCGACATTCCGAAGTTCTGCACCTTCATGGAACACCGGCTGCTGCAACAACACACGGCGAGCACGCCCTATCTGTATCTGCTGCAGAAAGGACCGCGCTAAGCGCGTGACGGGTCAGTATTTCTCGTAGTGGCTGATCAGCTGTTGCGGCATGTCGCCGCCGGTGGCGTTGGCACCCGGCCGCTCGCGGGTGTGCACTTGATCACGTCCCGCCGCCTTGGCGGCATACAGTGCTTCGTCGGCGCGGCGCATCAGCTCGGCGAGGCTCGTGTCATTGCTGGTCAGCGTGGTCAGCCCGACCGATACCGTCGGCTGGTGCTTGTTGCCGAGTTGCGGCCATTCCAGTTGCCGGAAATCGTGCCGCAGCCGCTCCAGGATCTGGCTCGCCACCGCGAGCCGCGTGTGCGGTAACAGCAGCACAAATTCCTCGCCGCCGATCCGGCCCATCACATCGGTTTGCCGCAGCAACCGTTTGCACAGCTGGGCAAATTGCCGCAATACCTCATCTCCGACCGCGTGGCCGAATCGATCGTTGATTTGTTTGAAGTGATCGAGATCCAGCACCGCCAGACACAGCGGCAAGTCGTAACGGCGGGCGCGCTCGACTTCGAGTTGCGCCTCCTGCATCAGGTGACGACGGTTCGGCAGCCCGGTCAATTCGTCGGTGTGCGCCAGCGCATCGAGCCGTTGCCGCAGTTGCCGACCTTTGTAGATGACGTACAACAGAAAGGCGGTTGCCAATAGCGACAGCATGGCCACGGCCACGTACAACCAGAGTCGATGCCGCTGTTGCAGCAGGGCTGCTTCCTGCAGGGCGTTTTGTTGCCGCAGCAATTCGTTCTGCTGTTGCTGGCGCTCGCTGTCGAATTTGACCCGCAGCTCCTGCAATTGCCGCTCCGATTCGCTGCGAAACAATTCGGCCTGGGTTTGATGGAACATCCGGAACGCGTTGTAAGCTTCGGAAAATTTCTTCTGCTCAGCGTACAGATCCGAACGGCGCAGCCAGATCTGGTGTTCGACGTATTGCAGCTGGTGCTGTTTGGCAAGCAGTTCAGCCTGCTGCAGGAATTGCATGGCTTTGCCGAATTCGCGCCGTTCGCCAGCGAGATCAGCACGCGAAATGAGCGTGTTGATCACCATCGCGTGATCTTCGGCTTGTTCAAACAGCGGTTGCGCGGCATCGAGCAGGCCTTGCGCTTCGGCGAGCTGACCGGTTTCGATCGCGACATGGGCCAGCTGCTGTTCGGCGTAGGCAACGCCTTGGACATCGCCACGCTGGCGCGACAGATCGAGCGACCAGCCGAAATAGCGACGCGCTTCCGGCCAGTTTTGCCGGTCACGGTACATGGTGCCGATGCCATACACCGCCACCGACAATTTCACGCCGGCATCAATTTTTTGAAAATAGCGAATGGCTTCCTGGTAATAGCGCAGGGCGTTTTCGGTGTCGGCTTGTTCGGCATAGAGATTGGCGATGATGCCGGCGACATCACCGCGCGCGAGGTGCGGATCCTGCTCAGGTGCCTGTTGATAGGCGCGCTGCAAATCGGTGAGCGCAGCCGGCAGATCGAGCAGCGACAAGGACAGCGTGCCGCGCATCGCCAGCGCTTCGGTCAGCAGTTGCGGCGGTGTGTCGGTCGATGCTTCCAGCCGCTCCAGCAAACGGCTCAGTGCGGGCTGCGCTTTCGCTGCCTTGCCGAGCAGATCGAGCGCGCCGGCGCGCAGGATTTGCAACCGCACCGACAACGGTGTCAGTGGCAGTTCGGCGCCCTGTTCAACCGGGATCAGCGCCAATCCAGCATCGGCTTCGGTCAACGCTTCGCGGCCGCGAGTCAGCAGCAGGTGCGCTTCGCCGGCCAGCAAATGCCGTTCGGCGCGCGCTGCCGCGCTGGCGTCGGCAGTTACCGGCTGGCTCGCCATCTCGGTCAGCACCGTCGCCGGATCGCGCCCAACCTGACGGGTCCAACGCTCAAGCGCGGCAGGCGCCGCCAGCGCGCTGGCCGAAACCAGCAACAGCGCGGCCGCCAGCCGTGTCATCCCACTCGTTACCATGGACCGCCTTGTCGGAACGGCGTCAACGCCGACGGAACTGCCGTGGGACAAGAATAGTTCGCGCCGGTGAATCCGCCGCTCACGCCAGCACTTCAACGCGCTGGCCAAGCCGGAGCAGGCCGCCACGGCGCGGGATGGCATTGACCGCGAACATCACCTTCCCCTGCTGTTTGCGGAACTGTGCCAGCGTCCGCAGCGGCTCCTGACGTGGGTGCGGCTCGGCGGTGGCCGGGTCCAGCGTGGTGACCTGGCAGCGGGCGCAGGGTTTGACCAGCTCGATCTCGACCTCACCGATACGCAGCCGCCGCCAACCGTCCTCGGCCCAGGCCTCGGCGCCGCGGATGACCAGATTGGGCCGGAACCGCGCCATGCTGAGTGGTTCGCCGACCCGCTCGCTCAAATCGGCGAGCGAGGCCTCGTTGGCGATCAGCAGCGGAAAGCCATCGGCGAAGCTGACTTCGTCGCCGGCGGCGGCGTAATCCGGGTCGACCGGCCGCACTGCTGCCGCATCCATGTAGACCACCCGCACCGGCTGGCCGAGCACCGCCGAAAACCAGGCCGCGCTGGCCGGGTCGGCCAGTGGCGCTTCGACTGTGTCGCCCCAGACCGTGACCGCCACGCGTGCAGCATTGGCGGCCGGCCGTTGCAGCAGCAGGCTGGCCTGACCCGGCGCCTGCACCCGCCAACCGTCCGCTTCCGGCTCGGCACGCACATGCGCCATGGCCGGCCGCTCGCGCTGGCTCAGGAAACGGCCGTCGGCATCGACCAGCAGCCAGCGCCGGTCATCGCGCAGCCCGCGCGGCTCCAGTTCGGCCTCGGTCAAGGCCCGACCGGCAATGCCCTTGATCGGATACTGATACAGCGCGCTGAGCTCCATGACGGTTCCACGGTGACCACAGGGAAAGGCCGGCAGCATGCCCGTAACATCGGCGGCTGTCATGTCGGCCTGCGTATGCAGGAATGAACATTGACGTGTATGGCGCTTGAGTCGGCCGGCCACGCTGGTTACCCTGCCCGCCATTGATCGGCGACCGGCAGCCACAGCATGGACATTCTCGACAAAATCGGCAGCGCCAATGGCGATCCGCGGCAATGGAACCCGCCGTTCTGCGGTGACATCGACATGGAGATCCGCGCCGATGGCAGTTGGTGGTATCTCGGCACGCCGATCGTCCGGCCGGAATTGGTGAAGCTGTTTGCGCGCGTACTGCGCAAGGAAGGCGACAATTATTTTCTGGTGACGCCGGCCGAGAAAGTCGGCATTCGCGTGGTCGATGCGCCATTTGTCATCACCGATGCCGACATCCTCGATCCCGGTCAGGACAATCAGCGCATTGTGCTGACCAGCAATCTCGGCGACCAGCTTGAACTCAATGCCAACCACGCCCTGATCAATCGCGGCAAGCCGGCCGATCCACGCTACTACGTTCACGTCCGTGATGATCTCTGGGCGCTACTGGCCCGCGCCGCCTATTACCGGCTCAC